>JAFDER010000327.1 GCA_019310245.1 Deltaproteobacteria bacterium | reverse complement strand
TTCCACGCCCTCGGCATCGAGATGCGCGAGGTGTACGGCCAGACCGAGGGATCAGGCCCCACCACGATCCACGCCGGTGCTGACATCAGGCTCGGCACGGTGGGCAAGCCTCTGCCCGGCACGGAGGTGAAGATCGCCGACGACGGCGAGATCCTCGTCAGGGGTGCCCACGTGTTCCAGGGCTACTTCAAGAGCGAGGAGGCCACCCGCGAGGTCCTGATCGACGGCTGGCTCCACTCGGGCGACGTGGGCGAGTTCGACTCCGACGGGTTCCTGCGCATCACGGATCGCAAGAAGGACCTCATCATCACCGCCGGCGGCAAGAACATCGCCCCGCAGAACATCGAGAACCAGCTCAAGATCAGCCCGTACGTCAACGACGCCGTGGTCATCGGTGACCGTCGCAAGTTCCTCTCGGCGCTCATTCTCATCGACGAGGACAACGTGACAGAGTGGGCGCAGGGCAACCGGGTGCCCTTCACGACCTATGCAGACCTGGCCCGCAACCTCGAGGTCCGCAAGCTCATCGAGGGCGAGGTTGCGAGGGTCAACAAGGACCTCGCCTCCGTCGAGAAGATCAAGAAGTTCGAGATCCTCGACAAGCGGCTCGACCAGGAGGACGGGGAGCTGACCCCCACCATGAAGGTCAAGCGCAAGAAGATAAGCGAGATCTACGCCGATCTCATCGAGGGGATGTACGGCTGACAGGCTGCGCTCGGCCTCTACTCCATGGGAACGCCGTACATGGGCTGGTCGGGAGGCTCGGGATGCGGCTGCGGCGCCGGGGCGACGCCGTAGGCGGGGATGTTGATGGGCTCCGGCGGGGGGATGGGCTCGTCCTCGGAGGCGTCCGCGCCGGCATCGGCCACCATGTCGGGCGGCGGGCCGGGAGCGTTCTCGACCTCGGGCTTGTGGCACCGGGTGACGCCGAGGGCCGTGCCGCAGATGAGCGCGATGATCAGCTTCTGCAGTCGTGTCGCCATGCGGTCCTCCCTGGCGCACTAGCGCCAGCGCTTCTTTCTCCTGTAGCGTTTCTGCTCCCTGACTCCCGTTTCCGCGGCGATCCCCAGGTAGAACTCCTGGATGTCCTCGTTCTTGACGAGGTTCTCGCATGTGTCGTCCATGACCATGCGGCCGGACTCCATGACGTAGCCGTGGTGGGCGACCTGGAGCGCCATCCGGGCGTTCTGCTCGACGAGGAGGATGGTCGTGCCCTCCTCGTTGATCGTCTTGACGATCCTGAAGATCTCCTTGACGAGGATGGGCGCCAGGCCCAGGGAGGGCTCGTCGAGCATGAGCAGGGAGGGGCGGGCCATGAGGCCGCGGCCGATGGCGAGCATCTGCTGCTCGCCGCCGGACATGGTGCCGGCCTGCTGGCTGCGGCGCTCGGCCATGACGGGGAACAGGGCGAGGACACGGTCGAGGTCCTGCCTGATCGCCCTGCCGTCGGAGCGGAAGTAGGCGCCCATGGTCAGGTTCTCCATGACCGACAGCTCGGGGAAGACCTCGCGGCCCTCGGGCACGTAGGAGATTCCCCGGCGGACGATCCTGGCTGCGTCGAGGTTGTCGATGCGCTTGCCCTGGAACGTGATCGTACCCTTGTCGGGCTGGTCGTCGATCAGGCCGGCGATCGTCTTGAGGATGGTGGACTTGCCGGCGCCGTTCGCGCCGAGCACGGCCACGATCCGGCCCTCGGGCACCTCGAGCGAGATGCCTCTAAGGGCCTGGATGTGATCGTAGAGCGTCTCGACGTTGGAGACCCTGAGGAAAGGGTCGCTCACGAGGCCTCCTCCTCGCCCATGTAGGCTCGCAGGACCTCGGGGTCGTTCTGCACCTCGTCGGGCGGACCCTCGGCGATGACCTCGCCGTACGAGATGGCGAGCACGCGGTCCGAGATGTCGGCGACCATCCTCATGTCGTGCTCGACGAGCAGGATCGTGATGCCGAGCACGTCGCGGATGTCGCGGATGCGCCAGACGAGGTCCTGCTTCTCCTCGAGATTCATGCCGGCCGAGCACTCGTCGAGCAGGAGCACCGCGGGCTCCATGGCCAGGGCACGGCCGAGCTCGACCATCTTCTGGGTTCCATAGGGAAGGGTGGCGACGAGCCGGTCGCGCGAGGCCTCGAGGTCGAGGAAATCGATGATCTCCTCCACCTTGCGGCGGTGGAGCACCTCGTCGCGCACCACTCCCGGACCGAAGAGAGCGGCGCGGAAGGTGCCGTAGCGAAAGTGCCGGTGACGGCCGAGCAGCAGGTTGTCGAGCGTCGTCATGTGGCGGAAGAGCTCGATGTTCTGGAACGTGCGTGCGATGCCCAGGCGCGCGATCCTGTCGGGCTTGAGGCCCACGAGGTCGGTCTCCTTGAAGACGATCCGGCCCTTCTGCGGCCTGTAGAGCCCGGAGATGCAGTTGAAGATCGTGGTCTTCCCCGCGCCGTTCGGACCGATGAGCGAGTAGATCTGGGCCTTCTCCACGGAGAAGGACACGCCCCCCAGGGCCTTGAGACCTCCGAAGCTGAGGTGGAGGTCCTGTACGTCGAGCTCTGCCATGAGGCGGGGCTACTCCTTCGCTTCCTCCGCGGCCTTTTCGGTGTCGCCCTCGGCCGGCGCGTTCTCCTCCGCGGCGTTCTTCTTGCCGTCGAGCACGAGCCAGTCGGAGATCTTCACGGCCTTGCCTCCCTCGCACTTGGCGAGGAAGACGGACTTCTGGCCCTGCCTCTCCTCGGGGCCGAACGTGATGGCATGGCCGATTCCGCCGTCCCACGCGTCGAGCTTCTCGAGCTCCGCGACGAGCTTCTCGCGGGTCAGCTCCGGACCGGCCGCCTCCATGGCGGCGACCACGGGCTCGGCGAAGTAGAATCCGGCCATGAAGAAGATGCCCCACTGCTCCTTGTCGTTGCGGGCGAGGCCGTGCTTCTCGTAGGCTGCGCGGTACTTCTTGATCAGCTCGTGCTCCGAGTCGGGCAGCTCGACGAACGTGTCGAAGATGACCCCCTCCCAGAGGCCCTCGGTGATCTTGTTCATGAGGGGGGCGTCCGAGAGAGTGGAGCCGGTGACCCACTGTGGCTTGAAGCCGAGCTTGGCCGCCGTGCCCAGCGTGATGGCCGCGTGCTTGGGCATGAGCCACAGGATGACCACGTCCGCCTTGGACGCCTTGAGCTTGAGCACGTGGGAGCTCAGATCCGTGTCCGCGACCTCGACGGAGATCTCAGCCGCGAGCTCCATGTTCATCGCGGCGAGCTGGTTCTTGACGCCATCGAGCCCCTCCTTGCCGTAATCGTCGTTCTGGTAGAAGAACGCCACCTTCTCCTTCTTGAGCTCCTCCACGACGTACCGGGTCAGGAGCGCCGCCTCGGTCTCGTACTTCGGGTAGAGCGAGAACAGGTTCCTGGTGGCGGGCGTGGACCAGTTCGAGGAGCCCGACGCGGGCCCGATCCACGGGATCTCCTTCTTGGCGAGGTAGTCCTTGACGGCCATGCCGGTGGCCGTTCCCACGCCGCCGATGAAGCAGAAGACCTCCTCCTGCTCGGCCATCTCCTTGGCCGCGGCCACCGTGCGGGTGGGGTTGTAGCCGTCGTCGCGGATGATCAGCTCGAGCTTGCGTCCGTGGACGCCGCCCTGCTCGTTGATCATGTCGAAGTAGGCGGCCGTGCCCCGGGCCACCGAGCCCCACAGGGCGGCGGGCCCGGTCTGCGGGCTCCACTGGCCGATGACGATCTTCTCGTCCGTGACGCCGGGGACCTCCGGAGCCTCGGGCTCGGCCTCCTCGGTGGGTCCGGCGCCGGGCTCGGGCTCGGGCGGTGTCGCCGCCTTGGTGCGACAGCCTCCGAGAGAAATGAGGGCCGCAACGGCGGCCGCGACGATGATCCAGTTGTACGAGCGTTTCATGTCTTCCTCCCTTCTCGTGATTCCTGATCCGATCAATGTTTCCTAATATGTGCTTTTCGTCGTCGTGTCCATGCGAATCAGACCTTCCTGACGTAGTGCCTGCCGAGCAGCCCGCTGGGCTTCACGCACAGCACCAGCACGATGATGACGAACGCCACCACCGACTTGAACTCGGTCGAGATGTATCCGGCCACGAGGTTCTCGATGACACCGAGCAGGCACCCGCCCAGGACGCAGCCGACCAGGCTCGTCATGCCTCCCAGGACGGCGGCCGCGAATCCCTTGAGCATGGGGTCCATCATCATGTTTGGATCGAGCATCGTGATCGGAGCCATGAGCATCCCGGCCACGGCGCCGACCAGCGAGCTCAGACCCCACGTGAACGTGTAGATGCGCTTCGTGCGGATGCCCATGAGATCCGCGGCGGCGGGATTCTGGGCCGTGGCCTTCATGGCGATGCCGAGGCGCGTGAAGCGGAAGAACCCTCCGAGCAGGAGCATGAGGACGATCGCCGTTGCGACGACGACGATGTTCAGGTCGCTCACCACGATGTCCCCGAAGC
>JAFDER010000326.1 GCA_019310245.1 Deltaproteobacteria bacterium | reverse complement strand
CCTGGATCCGGTGGCCATCGACCAGGCCGTGCACGACCTCATCGTCGTGAGGGCTGGCCGCACCATCGAGGACATGTCGTATCCGAGCCGGGACGGCACGGTGCAGATGCGCTATGCCGAAGAGATGGGTCTGGGCTCGCGGTCCTACGAGCTCGTCGAGATCCCGGCCTAGTCGAAGACGAACGTGCCGATGATCGAGCCGTAGATCCCGTGCACGCCGGACCAGTTGTCCTGGTCGTCGTCGTCCCAGTCCTTCATGTGGGCCCAGCTGCCGCTCCAGCCGAACTCGGTGCCGAGCGCGAAGGGGCTCCCGCCCAGGAACACCCGTGCCCCCAGGCCGGCGTGCGCCCCCAGCACCACGTCCGAGTCCGTCCTCTCGTCATCGACCATTCCCTCGGTCCTGTCCTTGGCGAGGTGAAAACCCACCCCGAAGCCGAGCGGGATGTAGGCCTCGGCAATCCCGCTCTTGCTCCGGTAGACCGTGATCTCGAAGCGCGGGATGAGCATCACCGAGGTGTAGGCGGTCTTGTTCTTCAGGTCGGCCCCCATGGCATCGGTCGAGTAGGACGCGCGGTAGAAAGCGATGCCCAGACCGATGGCCAGCGCCCTCATCTTGTAGCCCAGGATCGCGTTCGGCACGGCGATGGCGTTGAGGATCGTGAAGCTGCTCGGATCGACCGTGTAGATCGACTGCGAGAGCAATCCCTCGATCATGAAGCCGGTCGGGTGCGGCGGAAGAGGCTCGTAGTCCCCGCCCCCCTCCTGCGAGAAGCCATCGGCCGCGTACAGCGCGAGGCCCGCGGTCAGCAAGCAGCACAGCATCGTGTTCCTGTTCATGAAGCCCTCCTTTTCAAGATTTTCTTATAGGCGCGTTTCTCGATCCGTCCAAACATCCCCGGCTGGAACGTGTTGGTAAACGCACGCACGGCCGCGGCCGGGCGGAAGACGGTAGGATCTCACTTGTCGACGATGTGGAACTCGACGCGCCTGTTCTTGGCGCGTCCCTCCTTCGTGTCGTTGTCGGTGATGGGTTTCTTGGGGCCGATTCCCACGGTCTCGATGCGCGACCCGTCGATCCCCTCGTCCACCAGCCACTTCTTGACCGACTCGGCGCGCTTCTTCGACAGGGCCATGTTGTAGGTCGCGGAGCCCACGTCGTCCGTGTGGCCCTCGATGCGGATCTTCATGTCCGGGTTGGCCTTGAGGATCTTCTTGACGGCCCTGAGCACCTTGAAGGACTTGTGGCCCACGATCTCGTCCGAGTCCGTGGCGAAGTTGATCTTCTCGAGGATCTGGATCTGGCTGCCGCCCATCTCGAGCAGGGCCTTGCCCTCGTCCGGACAGCCGTCCTCGTCGTCCACGTCGTTGAAGACCTCCTTTTCCTCCGGACACTCGTCCTTGTCGTCCGGGATCCCGTCCATGTCGTTGTCCCTGTCCGGGCATCCGTCGTCGTCCTCGAACCCGTCGTCGTCCTCGGCCTTCTTCGGGCACTCGTCGTCCTCGTCGGCGATGCCGTCGCCGTCGTTGTCGGGATCCGGGCACCCGTCCTTGTCCTCGAACTTGTCCTTGTCCTCCGGCTCCAGGGGGCACTTGTCCTTCTTGTCGGCGATGCCGTCGCCGTCGTTGTCCCTGTCCGGGCACCCGTCGTCGTCCTCGAACCCGTCCTCGTCCTCGGCCTTGCGAGGGCACTCGTCCCGCTCGTCCGGGATGCCGTCCCCGTCCCTGTCCCCGTCGCTGGGCTTCGGCTTCACGCTGCCCGTCCACGCGATCCCCGCGAAGAGACGCAGCCAGGGCGTGGACACCGCGGCCACGAGGCCCATGCCCGCACCCGCCGTCAGGTGCAGCCCCTCGAGGATCCGGTAGCGGACCGCCGCGTCGATCTCGAGGGGGGATGAGGTGATGTCGCTCGAGAAGCCGTTCTGGCCGAAGAGCTCGACGATGAAGTCGAGCCCCTGCGCGATCTGCACCTCGGCCGCGACGCCGTACGTCAGGCGGTGGCCCATGTCGGCGAGGAAGAACGTCTTCGACTCGCGCCACATGTACCCCAGGTTCAGCGCCAGCCGGGCCCTGCCGAGCCTCACCTCGAAGGCGACCTTCGGGTGCACCGTGACCGACGAGTCGCCCATGAACGAGTCACCGGCGATGAAATGCCCCACCGGGAACGTGAGCACGGGCACGAGGGCGAGCCCGAAGCGCTCGGAGTGCTGACCGAAGACGCCGTTGAGCAGATCGAGCTTGAGGTGTAGACGGATGTCCCCCAGGCCAACATGGCCGCTGGCGCCCTCGGCCACCGTTGCACCTGCATCGTCGTGGATGGTGTTTCCCGTCTGGTACACGATGAACGGAACGGCGAGGGCCGCCTCGAAGATCCGGAAGATGGCGATCGATCCCATGAGCTCGAGGGTGAGCTGGTGCCTGAGGAGTGCGCCGCGCTCCCCGCTCCACTGGGTGCATTCCCCGTCCAGCTCCTCGTCGCAGGTGCGGATGACCACGGGCTTGTACTGGTAGTGGAACAGGCCGCTCGCGGAGTATCCGAGCTCCTGGGACACGAAGCCGCCCTCCTGCGTGAGGAAGTTCCCGGCCCCGGCCGCCGGCTGGAAGTTCTGGGCGCTGAAGCCGCGCTGGTCCTGTGCGTGCGCCGCGGAGCAGACGAGGAGGACTGCGCTGGCGGCGACGAAGAGCGTCAGCCGCCGCATGGGCCGGTCCTTTTACGGCCGAGAAGGATCGCGGCGGCCAGCAGTCCGAGGATCAGCGCGAGCGCTGGCGCGCCTCCCGCGCCGCCGCTAGGCACCGCGATCGCGCAGCCCACGATGGGCCCAGAGCCCGTGGCCACGATCCCGGATCCCTCCTCGCAGGCGTCCCCGATGCCGTCGCCGTCCGAGTCCTCCTGGTCCGGGTTGTGGACCTCGGGGCAGTTGTCCTCGCCGTCGAGCCGGCCGTCGTTGTCCGAGTCGGGGTCCCTGTAGTTGGGAATGCCGTCGCCGTCGGCGTCGCCCGTTCCCTCGTCCTCGTCCAGCAGACCGTCGCCGTCGCTGTCCGTGTCGAGCGCGTCGATGATGCCGTCGCCGTCCGTGTCCACCGCCGTGCCGCCGTCCGTCTCCTCGAAGTCGGAGATGCCGTCGCCGTCCGAGTCCGGATTCTCGGGGTCCGTCCCGATCACGCCCTCGGCGTCGTTCGTCAGCCCGTCGCCGTCCAGGTCGTCGTCCGTGCCGGGACCCTCGTCCGGGTCGCGGTACGCGGGGATGCCGTCGCCGTCGCGGTCCACCGTTCCCTCGTCCTCGTCCGGATACCCGTCGTCGTCGCTGTCCGTGTCGAGCGCGTCGATGATGCCGTCGCCGTCCGTGTCCACCGCCGTGCCGCCGTCCGTCTCCTCGTAGTCGGAGATGCCGTCGCCGTCCGAGTCCGGGTTGTCGGGATCCGTGCCGAGCCGCGTCTCCTCGTCGTTCGTCAGGCCGTCGCCGTCGCGGTCCAGGTCCGGATCGGGGTAGATGGGGTCGGGCCCCGTGTCGCTCAGGGTCGGATCGCCCGTCGAGTTGTCGTGGCAGGCGAAGTCGACGTTGAGGGCGTGGACCGAGTTGGACGTGCCCGCCCACAGGACCACGGGCTCGTCCGTGGGAATCGACGCCGCCGCAAGGTCCGCCAGCGGAATGGCCACCGTCAGGAAGTAGTCCGGGTCGCCTCCCATGCTGCTGCCTGCATCCTGGACGTGCCAGAAATCATCCGGCGGCGTGTAGGTCTGCAGGATCACCTCGGCCGGATCCGACGGATCGTCCAGCGTCTCCTGCACCGTGTTCTCCTGCCACGTCACGGTGTCCGTGCCCACGCCGTCGACGAGGTGCAGGTACTCGTACGTGTTCAGCACCGAGTCGTTGTCGATCTCCCAGCCCCATCCGAACGGCTTGAGGTCCCCCGGAGACTGGACCGGATCGTCGTCGAGCCGCATGCGCAGGTACAGGTACGTGTCGTCCATCGCCCTGAGAAGCGCCGGGTGGGCCGTCTCTCCCACGATGTCGCGGTGAGCCGTGCCTCCCGAGGTGTCGCCGACCGGATCCCAGGCCGGAACCCCGTCGCAGTAAAACGGCACGAATTCCTCGTCCGCCGGCGGCGTGAGCAGTGCGTGCCGCACCATGGAGATCGGCCGGTCGGCGTCCTGAACCTGGCAGGACGCCGTCAATGCGAGGATGCACAGGGCCGCTGGTCCGTGCATTGGAATGTGTGATGTCATTGCCACAAAGCTCCCCTCTTCTTAAATCATACTATAAGATTTTACACCGTTGGTAATCGGTTGGTTACAGGCGGCTGGAGAGGGGAAAGAGCCGCAGCAAGGAGGTCGTCCGAGTGGAGAGGGGAAAGAGCCGCAGCAAGGAGGCCGTCCGGGTCGAGCCTCTGGCAGGCCGGAAAAAGCCAATCATTTGCACGAGGTTTCAAGGTATGTCACTGTCTGATCTCGGATCGTGTGCGCGATGGGGGGGTCTGGAACGTCTGTCGAGGAGTGGTTCGCCGTGCCCCTGATAAGCGTCAACAGAGGACGACGTCCCGACCTGGGGCAGGCTCTCGGCGAGATCCTGGAGATCCTCCACAACCACGAGGACCGTGTGGACGACGAGCGCGTTCACGGGGCGTTCCAGCTGGCCATGCAGATCCACGCCAGCCAGAAGCGAAAGGACGGCCTGCCGTACATGGTCCACCCCCTGGCCGTGGCCCACACCTGCGCGGAGCACTGGATGACGGACGTGAGCGTCTCGGCGGCCCTGCTGCACGACACGCTCGAGGATGCCGACAAGCGCGAGGGGCTCACCGAGAAGGTTCTCAGGGAGCGGTTCGGCGGCGAGGTGGCAGGCATCGTCGGCGGCGTGACCAAGCTCGAGAGGAACCTGGGCGAGGACGGCACGGACCACCGCGTGGAGACCCTCAAGAAGCTGCTTCACGCCACGGCGCGGGAGGACATCCGGATCATCATCCTCAAGATCTTCGACCGCCACCACAACGTCAAGACCCTGAGCGTGTTCAACGAGGACAAGCGGCGGCGCATCGGCGAGGAGACGATGCGCTTCTACGTCCCCATTGCCGACAGGCTGGGCTTCTACAGGGTGGCCCGCCAGATGGAGGACGACGTCTTCAGGACGCTGCAACCCGCCACGTACCAGAAGTACGTCAAGTGGTTCAAGGGCGAGGAGAGGCGCAACGGCCCGGAGATCCGGAGGTTCATCGACGACATCCGGCGGGATCTCGGTGACAAGGGCATCGACATGGTCGACGAGTTCTTCGCCAAGGGCGTGTTCGCCGTGCACCAGATGGCGAGGGACAAGGACGGCGAAGTGGACCTGCAGCGGCTCGAGGAGATCCCCGCGTTCAACATCTGCCTGATCGTGCCGGACACGGATGCCTGCTTCCGCACCCTGAACATGGTTCATTCGCGCTTCCAGTTCGTGCCCGGCCAGGTCCGCGACTTCATCAACAACCCGAAGATCAACGGCTACCAGTCACTGCACACGATCGTGCGCAGCACCGGCGCGTCGAGGATCACGGTGGTCATCCGCACGCCGGAGATGGACTGGAGCAACCGCCACGGCGTCATCACGGAGCTGCGAACGGGCCGCGTCCAGGAAGGTGGGTTCCTGAAGGACCTGGTGGAGAGCTTCGACATCATCAACCCGGGCGAGATCCTCGAGCTCACCGGCAGGCTGTTCTTTCCGGAGATCGACGTCACGTCTCCCGCCGGCCAGACCTTCAAGCTGCCCGAGGGAGCCACCGCTCTCGACTTCGCCTACCACATCCACACGGACCTGGGGCACAGGGCCAAGACGGCCTTCGTCGGCGGGCAGGAGAGGAAGCTGGGCGCGAGGCTCGCCGCCGGCCAGAAGGTCGAGATCGTCAAGGCCAAGGAGCCTCAGGTCAGCCCGGCGTGGTTCAACTGGGTCAGGACCGACAAGGCCAGGCTCGCGATCCGCAAGTACCTGAGCCGCATGGAGAAGGAGGCCGCGAGGGACGAGCCCGCGCGTTTCACGGCCTACCTCAAGCAGAAGCTGGGCGTCGGGCTGAAGCCCGATGGTCCCGAGATTCGTCAGCTGCGCGACAAGCTTGGCCTGAGCGGCAAGGACCAGCTGGGCCGGCATCTGCTCCTCGGACTCGTCTCGTACGACCACGCCGTCGCGAAGCTCGTTCCGCTTCTCGGCCGGCGCGACCTCAGGAAGCTATTGAAGGTGCTGCTGCGTGACGGGATCCTGACCAGGGAGAAGCACCGCGAGATCGAATCCGCGAGTGACGAGGAGGCGGCCGGGGTGGTGGGAGGCCTCATCGAGGAGCACGCCAGGGAGTTCCAGGTGCCGTGTCTGTACGTGGACGTCGAGGGTGCGCGTCACGACATACCGGTCCGCTTCGCGCTGTGCTGTCAGCCGAGCTACGGGGATTCCATCGTGGCGGTGGCCACCCGGGACAGGGGGATCACCATCCACCGCGAGCCGTGCGGCAACGTGTCCGCGATCCGTCAGCTCGATTCGATCCACCTCGTCTCTGCCAGGTGGAAGCAGTCGCCCAAGACCCACCGTGTGCTCGTCCAGGTCGAGGGCACGGACCGGCGCAACCTGCTGCACGACCTCACGCGGGTGCTCGCGGAGTTCCGCGTCAACATCATCGAGCTGTCCATCCGGGCGGTTGAGGGGGAGTGGTTCGGCGGGATGATCCTGCTCGAGGTCTCGGACCTGACCAGCCTCGAGACCCTCGTCCAGCGCTTCAACGCCGTTCCGTCCCTCAAGGTCACGGACTCCTGGGCCCTGCCCTGAGTGGATTGGCGGGATCCGGCTCACCCGGGCGTTCGGTTGCTTGCCCGGTATATATTAATTCTGTATAAACGAATTCGATGGAAGACTACGTGGGTCAGACCATCCTCGGCCAGTTCCGCATCGTGCAGGAGATCGGGCGTGGTGGGATGGGGGCGGTCTACAAGGCCGAGCAGCCGGACATGGACCGGCTTGTGGCAGTG
>JAFDER010000325.1 GCA_019310245.1 Deltaproteobacteria bacterium | reverse complement strand
GCGAGTGCACGGCCGGCGTCATCACGTGCACGGGCGGCAGCCTCTCGTGCGTGGGCGACGTGGGGGGCACGCCGGAGATCTGCGACACGCTGGACAACGACTGCAACGGCACGGTGGACGACGGCGTTCCCGGGGCCGGTGCGGCCTGCGGCTTCTCCACGGGCGAGTGCAGCGAGGGCACCATGCAGTGCGTGGGCGGGTCGATGATCTGCCAGGGCGAGGTGCCTCCCACGGCGGAGACGTGCGACGGTCTGGACAACGACTGCGACGGCGTGGCCGATGACGGCGACCCGGGAGGCGGGGCCTCCTGCGGGGACGGCACGGGCGAGTGCACGCCCGGCACGGAGCACTGCGTCTCGGGCTCGATCACGTGCACGGGGTACGTGGGTCCCACGGCGGAGGTGTGCGACGGTCTGGACAACGACTGCGACGGCACGGCGGACGACGGGTTCATGCCCGGCATCGGCGTATCCTGCGGATCGTCCACGGGCGAATGCTCCGAGGGCACGGTGCTGTGCACCGGCGGCGTGGCCTCGTGCACGGGCGCCGTGGGTCCGACGACGGAGACGTGCGACGGTCTGGACAACGACTGCGACGGCACGGCGGACAACGCGGTGCCCGGCACCGGCACGTCCTGCGGGACATCCACGGGCGAGTGCGCCCCGGGCACGATCCAGTGCGTGGGCGCATCGATGATCTGCCAGGGAGAGATCTCGTCCGCACCCGAGGTGTGCGACGGTCTGGACAACGACTGCGACGGCGTGGCGGACGACGGCGACCCTGGTGGCGGAGCCTCCTGCGGCGACGGCACGGGCGAGTGCATCGAGGGTACGGAGCACTGCGTGGGCGGGGCCATCACGTGCACGGGCTACGTGGGCCCGTCCTCGGAGGTGTGCGACGGTCTGGACAACGACTGCGACGGCACTGCGGACAACGGCGACCCTGGTGGCGGAGCCTCCTGCGGGATCTCCACGGGAGAGTGCTCCACCGGAACGGAGCACTGCGTGGGCGGGTCCGTCTCCTGCGTGGGCGACGTGGGACCGACGCCCGAGGTGTGCGACACCCTCGACAACGACTGCGACGGGTCCGCCGACGAGGACTGGCTCTTCGATTGGGACATGGACAACTGCGGCTCGTGCGGCAACCGGTGCCTGGACACGGTGAGCAGCCACGCCATCGTGATCTGCAACATGGGTTCGTGCCAGGTGGTCGGCTGCGACACGAACTGGTGGCCGGGACCTGCAGAGGGCTGCACGTCGGGACCGGCGTGCTGCACCTACTTCTGCGTGCACTCCGGCCTCGAGGTCTGCGACGGCGTGGACAACGACTGCGACACCCTCGTCGACACCGCCGACTCCGACCTCATCACGGTCTCCAACTTCTGCGAGACCGGCGGGGAGTGCGCCGGGTCCGCGCCCCAGTGCACCACGAAGTGCGGCTCCACGGACTGGTTCTGCGACTACGGACCCACCGTGACCCTCAACCCGGGCGACTGCTCGAGCATCGACCCGGAGCCGGGATCCCTGACGCCCGTGTGCGACGACCTGGACAACGACTGTGACGGCACGGTCGACGAGCACCTGCCGCTCAAGGGCACCGCCTGCACCGAGGGAGTCGGCGCCTGCATGGATGCGGGCGTGCAGGTGTGCAATCCCTCGGGTGTGCCCTCGGACCTCGAGTGCAACGCCGTCCCGCTCGTGCCGGGCACCGAGACGTGCAACGGCCTGGACGACGACTGCAACGGCGTGCCCGACGACTTCGGCGCCACGGACTACGCCACGATCGGCGCCCTGTGGGTCAACGTGGGCCCGGGCGGGATGTACGTCCTGGAGCACGAGGCCTCGAGGCCGGATGCCACGTCCTGCGACACCGGGACGGAGACATACAGCGGGGGAGTCCTCGCGAGCAAGGCCTGCTCCAGTGCCGGCGTCCAGCCCTGGGCGAACATCTCGTGGACCGACGCGCGTCAGGCCTGCCTGAACCTCGGCGCCGGCTGGGACCTGTGCACCGGGCCGGACTGGGAGTCGATCTGCCTGGCCGGGAACCCGAGCAGCACGGACACGTGGTCCTTTGCCTCGAATCCCACGAACTACGACGTCAACATCACGACCTGCAACGGCAACGACCTGGACACGGACTGCCCCTGCGTCTCGGGCTGCAGCCCGGCCTGCACCGGCGCCAATACCTGCTGTCTCGCGGGAGACCCGCCGGTGCCCACGTGCGTCGCTCAGGCCATGGACGACGACGAGATCCTCGACTCGGGGAGCCGTCCGTCCTGCCGCGCCCTCTGGAGCGGCAACGACGTCTACGACATGAGCGGGAACGTCAAGGAGTGGACGAGCACGGCCATCGCGGACTGCGTGGATGACGACGGCGACACCACCCTGGATCCCTGCTACGAGATCCGCGGCGGCTCGAGCAACGTGCCCGGCCCCGGCATGACCTGCCAGTTCGACTTCGCGATCGGCTCGCCGAGCTTCACCTTCTTCAACCTGGGCTTCCGCTGCTGCCGACCCTGAGGGAGCACTCTCCCTCGTTTCCACCCATCAAGTTCATGTCCAGGTCCCGGGCAGCGGGACCGGTGTCGGAAACGGCGGGGGGCTACCAGGACGCGTTTGCCGGGCCGTGCATGGAGTGCTTGCCGCGGCCCTTGCCCTTGAAGAGCTTCTTGCACGTGCCTCCGCCCTTGCTGGTCTTGCACTCGTCGAGGATCCCGGTGAGCTGGTCGCGCTGCTCGACGGTCATGACCTGAAGTGACTCCAGCACGATCTCGAAGCGGCTGGCGCTCATCTTCTTCTGCAGATCCATGATCTCCGCGTGCTTCGCCTCGATCGCGGCGCGGTCGAGAACGGGTGCAGTGAACATCCCGCGCATCTCGCCGTGAAGGGCGCGCATCTGCGCCTTGATGGGCTGGGCATCGTTCCGGCCCTGCTTCATGATGCTCTCGATGCGCTCCTTCTGTTCCGGCGTCTGGCCGATCTCGTCTCCAAGGATCCTCAATGCCCGCAGGAACATGCCCTCGCCTCCCCGGCCGAACCTGCCCTTCATGCCCTTGCACTCGCCCTTGCATTGCGACCTGCAGCCGCTCTTGCAGCCGCCGCTGCAGTCGCCGTTGCAGGCGCCCATGCAATCACTCATGCAGCCACACCCGCCCTTCTTGCCCATGTTCTCCTTCATGAGGGCGAAGAGCTGGGCACGCTGCTCGGGAGTCAGGATCTCGACCACGTCGAGGGACAACTCGATCCTCCTCGTCTGCATGTTCGAGCGCAGGGCCTGCATCTCAGCGTGACGCGCCCCGAGGCCTTCGATGTCGAGAGGCTCCCCCTTGAACAGCGCGTGCATCTGTCCGCGCTGCGCCCGCAGGCCGTCCTTCATGGAGCGGGCCTCCTCGCGGCCCTTCTCGATCTTCTCGTCGATCGTGCTCATCTGTTCCTCGGACAGGCCGAGCTCCTCCCCGAAGGTCGTGATCGCCTCGAGCATCGGACGGAGGCCCTGGCGTCCCATGCGGCCCTCGAAGGCCGTGGCGTTCAGGGCGGGGGGCTCGGCGGCTTCGGGTGCGGCCGTCAGGGCGAGATCGGACTGGGCGGGGGCCGGGGGTTCGTCCGTGCACGACCAGGCCAGGCCGACGAGCGCTAGGGATGCGATGATGTGAGGCGTCCTGTTCTTTTTCATGGCTGCTGCTCCTTTTTTGTTTCGTACACACCCCAGGAAAAAGCAACGACCGTGCCAGCCGGGCATCGGTGCGTGGGCGTCTCGGCTAACCGGCTGGATTTGCAGAAGATTCTTGGTGAAACCACTCGGAGGCTCCGCCTCGTCGCGAGCTCCTGGCAGCAGGCGGGGCACCAGATGTTGCACCTTCCCGGGTGCAATTCTTGCATTTTCGACGGATCGGGAGGCAAGACGACCAGCCTGTTGCCGGAACGCGGATGCGGGGCTAAGATTGCTGGACAGCGTCGCAGGGGATGCCCTGGGCCATCCTGCGTGTCTCTGGCGAAAAAAGCTGTATAATCCGGGGAACGGACTCATAAGGTAGAGGGAGTTGACATGAAAACACGAAGCTGGAATCTCTTCATCCTGGCCGCCGCGGCGCTGGCGCTTCTCGTATGGGCGCCCGCGAGCGCCTTCGGCGCGCCGCCGACCATCACCCTCGTGACCGAGGGGCCCTTCGAAGTGGACGAGGGCGATACATTCGACCTGGAGGTGACCGTCTCCGACCCGGACGGGGACTCCGTCGACGTGTACTGGGAGCTCACGGCCGACGGTGCATTCGACGACGGGACGGGTCTCACGGCCACGTTCTCGGCGCTCGGGTTCGACGGTCCGGACGAGATCACGGTGCAGGTGCGCGCACAGGACGCGACCGAGCAGACGATCCAGGACATCGTTATCACCATCCTCAATGCGCCTCCCGTGTTCATCTCGGACCCGGCGATCGATCCCGGCCGGGACGCCTAC
>JAFDER010000324.1 GCA_019310245.1 Deltaproteobacteria bacterium | reverse complement strand
GAGCGGGCTCGTTCAACCTCTCGCGGAATCGCTCGCCCAGCTTCTGGACGTACCTGCGGGCCACGAGGGTGACGGACCTGGCGAGATGCGTGACGTCGTCTTCCTCCATGTCCAGGAGCTTCGACAGGAGGAAGGTCTCCACCTCTGCGCCATGGGCAAGGCGGCCGCAGGCCGTGACCTGGAACCTGAGGATACCGCCGCGCACGACGGGGATGACCAGCCTCAGCATCCCGGCCTCGCACTCCTCGACCACGGGCAGGAGTGTGGTGCGGGCGGCCTCGAGCATGACCACGTTTGTCTGGCTGCAGACGGCGGTCAGGCAGTTCCTGTCCTCGCGGATCCTCTCGCACAGCTCGTTGCGCTTGCCATGGGTCTTCAGGACGCCTCCCTCACGATCCGTCAGCATGACTCTCATGAGTGATTCGTCCGCCAGATCCCCGAGGAGCGAGTCCCACTCCCGGGCGCTCATGACCTCGAACGGATCAATCATCGACGGCTCCCCTGTCCACCGGGCGGGCCTCGCGTCGAGGCAGGACCCCCGGGCTCACGTGCTGACGACCCAGGAGTGCGATCCCCAGTGCGTGGAGGTGAGGCGCCACGCTCTCGACGACGAGAGGCAGCTCGCCGCGAGACAGGGCCACGGGCACCGCGGGATCGAATGGAAGACGTCCCACCACGTCGACGCCGCGCCTCGCGCAGAGCGCCTCGATGCGGGACGTGAGCCGCGGAGCCAGGTCGTGCTTGTTGATGAGGACGTTGACGTCGAGCATGAAGTGATCCGCCAGGTCCATGACGCGGATGAGGTCGTGCTCTCCGGAGAGGGTCGGCTCGGTGACGACGAGGAGAAGGTCCGCTCCCGTGATCGCGGCGTGCACGGGACATCCGATGCCCGGCGGGCCGTCGATGAGGATGAGGTCGTGGCCCTCGGCTTTCGCAAGCCGTCTTGCCTCTTCCCTGATGTGCGCGACGAGCTTGCCCGAGTTGTCCTGCGCGATGCCCAGCGCGGCGTGCACGAGGATGCCCGACGACGTCCTGCGCACCATCCACTCGCCCGCCACGTTGTCCCTGTAGCTCACGCAGCCCATGGGGCAGACGAGGCCGCACACGCCGCAGCCCTCGCACCTGAGGGGATCGACGCGGATGGTCTCGGTGTCCGTGTCGAGCTCGAGCGCGCCGGAGCGGCAGGCGCTCACGCACTCGGCGCACGCGGCGCACGACTCGCAGTCGAGCACGGCCTTGCGGCCGGCGACGAAGGGCTCGCGCAGGACGTCGTCTCCGGGCACGACCAGGGCGAGGTCGGCGGCGTCCACGTCGCAGTCCACGGCCACGGCGCGCCCCGCGAGGGCGAAGAGCGACGCGACGATCGACGTCTTGCCCGTCCCGCCCTTGCCGCTGATGATCGCGATCTGCCTCATTGCAGGATCCTCCTCTCGAGCGACTCGATGGCGCGCCGGAGCGACGGGCTCACGTCCAGCGCCATCTCGCCGTGCGCGTACGCCTCGGCGATGGCCCGCTCGTGCGGGATCGAGGCCAGCACCTCCAGCCCCTCCTTCTCGAGAAGGTCCAGCACGTGGGGGCTGCCCAGGTCGGCGCGGTTGACCACCACGACCGACGGGACGTTCAGGGCGCGCGTCATCCCCACGGCGAGCTTCAGGTCATGGATGCCGAAGGGCGTCGGCTCGGTCGCGAGCACGACCAGGTCGGCGCCGCGCACGGCCGCCATGGTGGAGCAGGACGTGCCGGGAGGGGCGTCCACGATGACCACGCCGTCCGCGGGCAGGCTCGAGGTCAAAGCCTCGATGAGCGGCGCGGAGCGCGCCTCGCCCACGTGCAGCGTGGCCATGCGGAAGTCCATGTCCCCGCTGCGGCCGCGCGTCATCACGCCCACGTCGCGTCCGCGCTCGCCCAGCACGTACTCGGGACAGACGAGCAGGCAGCCGCCGCAGCCGTGGCAGAGCTCGGGGAAGACCACGGCCCGGTCCTTGAGCGAGATCACCGCGTTGAACTCGCAGAACTCCTGGCACAGGCCGCAGCCCGAGCAGGTCGGCATGACCATCACGGGCAGGGGCACGGTGACGAGGCTCTTGACCACGTTCGTGGGCCGCAGGAACACGTGGCCGTTGGGCTCCTCCACGTCGGCGTCGGCATAGGTGACCCGGGAGCCCGCCCTGCTCATGTGCAGGGCGAGGCTCGTGCTCAGCAGGGTCTTGCCCGTCCCGCCCTTCCCGCTCGCAAAGACGACGCGCATCCTCTCTCTCCTCCGCTCCCCCGTGATGAGGCTCAGGCCTTCTGCAGGCGACTCTGCTTGAAGTCCTCGAGCAGATCGGCCGCCTTGCGGTCCGGCTCTCCGATCCACGTCTCGACGCCGAAGGCATGCAGGGCGTCGTACGCCTTCGGCCCGTAGCGACCCGAGATCACCACGGTGGCCCCGGCACGCGAGACGAGAGAGGCCGTGGCCGGCCCCGCGCCGTGCGATGCGTTCACGTTGCCGTTGTCGATGACCTCGAGCACGCTGCCCCCCTCATCGACGATGAGAAACCTGGCAGCCCTGCCGAAGCGCGGATCCAGAACGGCCTCGAGAGAATCCCCCCCCTGGATCGAGATGGCTATCTTGCGTTCCATTGGCGCCACCTAGTTCCCGCTGCCCTGGCCACCGCCCTGACCGCCACCCTGCCCGCCGCCACGGCCGCCGCCCTGGCCGCCGCCCTGGCCGCCGCCCTGACCGCCGCCCTGACCGCCACCCTGGCCACCACCCTGACCGCCGCCCTGACCACCACCCTGACCGCCGCCCTGACCACCGCCCTGACCACCGCCGCGGCCCAGACCGCGGCCGCCTCCACGACCGCCGCCACCACCGCGACCGCCACCGCGGCCTCCTCGGCAGAATCCACGGCCACCGCCCCGCGGCTGCCCCCCCCGGCCCAGCCCCCGGCCTTGGCCGCGGCCGGCGCCGGCTCCGTCTCCGCAGTCGCCCGTTCCCCAGCCCGTGTTCGGGCCATCACCATTCGGTCCTGTTCCATCGAATCCTGGCATGACATTCTCCTTTTGCTTTTCAAAGTCCCGACCGTGTCCACGGCGGGCTCTGCCAGGAGGAGAACGCACTATCGATGCCAGACGGACAATCTCAGTAAATACAGGGTGCTACGTCATTTCCGCGAAAACGCGTCACTCCGTACGGAACACCGTGTTCCATACGTGGAGCATCATGCTCCATCTTGGTGACAGGGTCCCCGATGTTAGGATCAAGACAGGAGAGTTGATCACCTCTCATCAGCCGTGAGAAACTGCCCACCATGATGCGTCAAATCCTCCTCTTGTGCCTGCTCCCTCTCCTCTGCGCCCTGCCCTGCTGCAAGACCAAGAAGACCGGCCAGGAGCCTCCCGGCACCGAGGCCGGAAAGGCGAGTCTCGTCAAGCAGCCCAGGCCGGCCGACAGGAAGTTCCTCAACGTGCTGGAGAAGCTGCCGAGGAGCGAGGAGGAGAAGAAGGTCGAGCGCTGGACCTCCCTGGGCATCTCCGTGGAGAGCGGCTGGGTGGTGGACATGAGCCCCGAGGAGCTCGTGATCGAGCACACGGACATCACGAAGAAGGAGCTCGCGCAGCACTACCTGGACAAGCTGGCCAAGAGCGGCTGGAAGCAGGCCTCCTTCGAGGACGGCGAAGGCAGCTTCGTGCACGAGCTCACACGCGACGACCTCACCTTGACCGTGACCGGCCGGGACAGGAAGGAAGGCGGCGCCACCGTCACGCTCGGTCTCGCTCCCTCCGGCGGCAAGAACTGAGCCGAACCGGAAACTTCTCCTACCTCAGCAGCGATGCACACCATGAGTGCCGACTTGACGGACAGACATGGATGTGTAATGTGTCATGTGTAATGCATCGGGCCCAGATCATCCTGGAGGAGTGGCAGCACGAGGCCCTCAAGTCGCTGGCCGAGAGGGAGGGCAAGAGCATCTCCGCCGTGGTCAGGCAGATCCTCACCGCGAAGCTCGGGAGACGGAAGAGCAAGAAGCTCGAGTCCATCATGGGCATCGGGACCGGCTCCGACATCTCGGGGCGGGATCACGACCGGGCCCTGTACGACGATCCATGAGAAGAGTCTTCGTCGACACCAGCATCTGGTTCGCCGCGGCGTTCGCCGAGGATCCCGATCACGAGCGTGTCCGCTCCACTCTCACCGGCGGGGACAGGCTCGTCACGAGCAACTTCGTGATGGACGAGACGATCACCATCTGCGCGGGCAAGCTCGGCCATCGCGTGGCCGCCCGCGTCGGCGAGCTTCTCCTGGACACCGACGAGGTGGATCTCGTCCGGCTGACCGCGGCAGACGAGCTGGAGGCATGGAAGCTGTTCCTCGAGCGCCCCGACAAGCGCTACAGCTTCACGGACTGCACCTCGATCGTGCTGATGAGGAGGCTGGGGATCGAGGTCGCTCTCGCGCTCGACGACGACTTCCGCCAGGCAGGTTTCGAGGTC
>JAFDER010000323.1 GCA_019310245.1 Deltaproteobacteria bacterium | reverse complement strand
ACGACCTGTACCCGTACGGGCAGTACGCGAACGGCGACTACTGGGTGCTCGGTCCGGTCACGATCGAGGAGATCCATCCGGACTTCACGGGCACGCACCACGGCTGGGAGGTCAACCCGGACGACATCGTGGCGCAGGGCTTCGACGAGCGGATCGCTGACTTCGATGCGGGCCGCGTCCCGGATCTTCCCTACGAGTCCGGGGCCGGCGAGTCGGTCGTCAAGGCCGTCTCGCTGTCTCCCCTGGGGGACGGCGACTGCCGGCCGTGCCTCGACTCCGCCGCCGTGCTCACGGTCGTGGGCGACGTGCCTCCGGACGGCGGGGAAACCGTGTTCCGTCCCCCGTACTTCGGATCGGACAAGCCGCACTACTCGACGGCGGATCTGAGGACCGATCTCCTCCCCTCGCTGCCACACACGGAGAGCATGCCGACCCTGGACGACGTGGAGGCCTGGTTCAGGCCGGTCCAGCTCGATCACAAGACGAACTGGACCGGAAGGCCGATGCACCCCGCCTCGAGCATGCCGGACTACGGCTCATCGATCGCGAGCCGCAGCGCCGAGGGGGCGCTACGGCTCGTGATGGACGGCACCGTGCAGTCCAAGATGTTCGCCCTCGTGGTGTACGTGCAGTTCGGCATCGACGTGTACCACATGATGCTGGGTGGACAGGTCTGGCCCCCGGGAGGCGGACACGGGGAGGGTCGCAAGCTCCCGGCAGCGTTCGCGGCGGTCCTCCTGGACGACCCGCAGATGCAGGCGGACATCGCGGCCTCCGGGAGGGACGTGTTCGGCGAGAACGGTGGAATGTACCTGAGCGAGGCCGGCACGGTCCTGTTCGGTCAGACGGACAACGACGAGGAGCACTACTGGACGAACCTGGTCTTCGACACGGGGTCGAGGACGATCATCGATCCGTACGGACACATCGACGGAGGCCACCGGCCCGGCGGCTCGTACCAGTTCTGCTGCACGTCGCTCCCGTGGAAGTCGACGGCCACGGCCCTGCATCTCATGCCGGTGCTGCAGGACGTGTGGAACCATCCAGAGTTCCTCGAGTACGTGGAGAGGTGGGTGGACTTCGGGGCGTGGACGCAGCCCGATCCCTGCGCACCTCCGATCGGCGTGTGCCGCGGAGGCGACAGCGAGTTCGCGGAGTGCACGACCGCATCGGAGCCGGACGTGTGCACGGGGCAGGACGCATACTGCGACGCCACGGTGGGCTGGGACGAGCTCTACGGAGTCATGTACGGCCCCGACGGCTCGGGCGGCTGCATCCTCGACACGGACGAGAGCGACGGGACGGGGAGATTTCCCGCCCTGCACGGCGCGTCCACGAACGACGGTCATTACGGCAGCCGATTCGCGGACGAGCTGTGGGAAGCGTACGTCGAATAGGAGGAGTGATGAAGTGCATCGGGATTCTGGCCTGCATGCTGCTCGTGTGTTCCTGCGGAGGCAAGGGTGGAGGCGGCGAGGAGGACGGGGACGCCACCGTGGACGTCATGGACGATGCGTCCGACGTGGTGGAGGAGGAGCTGCCGGACGTGCCGGGCAACAACCCGCCGGAGCCGGACGAGCCGGACGACGACCTGTCCGGCGGAACGCCTCCTGCGGCGGGAACGTGCGTCCAGCAGGGCCTGGACGAGCTGTGCAGGAGGCGCGATCTCGGTCCCGAGAAGCCGTGGGAGGAGGTCATCGGTGTTGACGGCTGGTCCCAGCCCGAGGCCCTGGTGTTCCACGACGTGGTGACGGGCGGCGAGATCATCAGGATGACCGACGACCCGGCGGGCAGCGTGATCCACTGCCACATCAACAGGAGCACGTTCAACGCCGACGGTTCGATGCTGAGCTTCGGGTCGAACCGGTGCTGGCCCGACTACTGGTGCCCGGACAACTTCCGCTACGTGGTCGAGACGCACGGCAGGGGGCCCCACATCATCGAGGTGCCGCGCGCACACATGCTGTACACGGGCCCGTGGGAGTGCTGGTCGCCCGACGATCCCGACGTCTTCCACCTCGCCAACCACGGCGATGAAGGCGGACTGTGGAGAGTGAGCGTGGGCGGCGGGGCGTTCGACACGGAGCGCGTCATGGAGCTGCCGGACCCCGACCGGCGCAAGCACGTCTTCGGCGGCGTGGCACCCGACGGCACCCTCGCCATCAAGACCACCAACCTGACCGACAGCGACGTGATGGTCTACGTGTGGAATCCCGCAAGGCCGACGGAGCTCGTGACCTTCGACCTGCTCCTGGGCGTGGTGCATCCCGAGCACTCGAGGGGCGAGGAGTGGCACCTGCACGACTTCACCCTGCGCAGGAACCTGGAGAACACGCTCGTGTTCAACTACGGACCGCAGGGCTCGGTCGGCGAGCCCCTGTTCATCGAGGTGGCCCCGGACGGGAGCCAGGGATGGCGCATCTCGTATGCCCCGAACGATGACGAGAGCTGCCCCGTGCCGTACTACTCGCACCCGGCATGGAACCATGACGGCACGATGGTGATCTTCAACGGCACTCAGGAGAAGTTCATCGACGGGACCGCTCCGGACGGCTCTCCGAGGTGGACGTGGAACGACTCCGAGTGGGGAGGATACGTGCACGAGGTCTCGGACTTCGATCCCGACGACGAGTACTCCTCGTCCGATCTCGTGGCGAAGGTGGCGGAACTGGATCTCAGGATCAGCCACTATGCCTGGGACGGGTACGACGACAGGTGGGCGCACGGCTCGGCCTCCACCACCCTGGGCGACAACGTCCCGCTCTATCGCCTGGCAACAGATGGCAGCCTCACGGAACCCGTCGTCTTCACGTTCTCGCGCTCGCACTGTACGGACTGCGACTACTGCTCGCTGCCGCGGCCGGCGCAGAGCCCGGACGCCACGAAGGTGGTCTACGCCTCGGACATGCTCCAGCATTCCGAGAACGCGGAAGACGTCTTCATGGCCGTGCACCGCTACCCGTACGCTCCGGTCTGGCTCGGCCTCGCCTCGGCCGACGAGCTGAGGCTCGAGTGGCGGTTCCACTCTCTCTCGAGGGAGATCCGCGGGGTCCGCGTGTTCCGTTCGCTGGACACCACTCCCCTTGCATGGGAGGACGTCTCGGGTGTCGTCGACGCCGGTTCGTACCTGGACGACGCGTCGATCGAGGACGGCCGCTCCATGCTCTACGCGGTCACCGCCGTGGAGACGAGCGGCCTCGAGAGCCGCGTGCTCTCCCGCGTCATCCGCGTCACGCGCGAGGGATCGGGCTACCGCGTGGACCAGTTCGATCCCTACGGCACGACGGGCTTCGACCTGACGCCTCCCGGCCCGCCCACGGACCTCTCCGCCACGGCCGCGACTGGCGGGATGGCGCTCTCGTGGACCGCCCCCGCTCACCTCGACGTGAGGCTCTTCCACGTGTATGCGAGCCCCGACGCCGCGCCCGAGATCACGCAGGCCTTCCGCATCGCATCCCCCCCCGCGATCCATCCGTCCTACCTCGACTGGTCCCACGGGCCCGAGACGACCATCCACTACGCCGTCACGGCGGTCGACTACCAGGGCAACGAGTCCGAGCCCGCGCGAAACTGATCAGGTCTTTCTCATGCGCAGGTGCCGCCAGAGCCAGACGTGGAACCCGACGATGAGGCTGACGAGGAGCACCACGAGCGAGATCGCATAGGCTCTCGGCTCGGCCTCCTGCCACGACCCGAGGGCCGCCTCGGCCCAGAAGAGGCACCAGAGGCCGAAGACGATCCACGCCGCCCATGCGTACCACGGGCGCCTCCGGACGTGCAGGCAGAACTGATGTCCCTGCTCCGTCATCGCTCACCCCCTCCCCGACCCGGTGTCGATCCCGTACTCGGGCATGTCCAGCTTCCACCACGCCGCCGGGTCCCTCTGGCGGCCGTACCCGAATGCTCCGTCCATGGCGGTGAAGAGGCCGTCGAGCGCCGGGATCCTTGCTCCGGCCGCCTTGACGATGGAGTGGATCATGGTCCTGTCCTTCTTGGACCAGGGGCACACGGCGATGCACGTCGTGCAGTCGCAGGATGACGTGGACCAGAACTCGAGGCACTTCATCGCGTCCTCGAACCACGCCTCGTGTCCCGGGTTGTTCCACTTGCCGCGCACCTCGAAGTCCGGGTCGTCCTTGTAGGAGATGCACTGGGCGGGGCAGGCCTCGGCGCACCGCTTGCAGACCCTGCAGAACTCACGGACGCCGAAGCTCACGGGTCCGTCCACGGCCAGCGGAAGATCCGTCAGCACCTTCGCCAGTCTGACGTTTGGCCCGAACTCCGGCGTGACCAGCCTGTTCGTGCGTGCCAGCTCTCCCAGGCCGGCGTCCACAGCGATGGCGACGCTCGAGCCCAGGTCGTTGACGCTGGGGATGGCCGTGTAGCCCAGGCCGCGGATGAACTCGGCAAGTCCTCCGACGAGCATCTCGCATCTGCTGTAGCCGAGCGTGGTCCCCGCGCTGCCGATGGCCGTGGGCGAGCACT
>JAFDER010000052.1 GCA_019310245.1 Deltaproteobacteria bacterium | reverse complement strand
TACCCGGTCTGATCCCCCTGCCTCCGCAGCGCCCGACATCTCAGGAGGCGTCATGACGACTGCAGACGAGCGCATGCTGGAAGCCCTGTCCCGGGCGCTGAACTTCGAAGAGGACGGCGTGGCCTACTACAGCCAGGCGATGCTGACCGCGTCGAGCAACCTGGCACTGGATGTTCTGCGCACCCTCCGCGACGAGGAGGTCAAACACAAGGAGCAGATCCTCGCCATCTGGGGCGAGGTCAAGGCGGGCGGAGGATGGAAGGGCGAGGACGAGCCCGGGGCTTCGATGCCGGACTTCGTCTCCGTCTTCGAGCAGATCGGAGGCAATCCGCCCAAGGAGGCCTCGGAGGGCGAGCTCGCCGCACTCAAGCACGCCCTGGAGATCGAGGCCAGGGGCCGGGGCATGTACGAGGAGCTCGCCTCGAGCGCCCCCTCGGAGCCGGAGAAGGCGTTCTACCAGAGGCTCGGTGGCGAAGAGGTCGAGCACATCAAGATCATCGAGGATTCGATCGAGTACTTCGAGGATCCTGAGGGCTGGTTCCAGAGGCATCAGCACGGCGGCCTGGACGGGGCCTGACCCCCAAGCGGCTAGGAGAGCATCTCGCGCGCCCGCACGTCCGTGACGCCTGCGTCCTCGAACGAGCGGATGATCTTGCGGCGGGCGCGCATCTCCAGCTGGCGCGTGCGCTCCCGGCTGATGCCCATCTTCCGGCCCAGCGAGGCCAGGCTCTCGGGTTCGTCGTCCATCATCCTGTGCTCGATGATGTACTTCTCGCGCTTGTCCAGCCCGCGCAGGGCCGCGTGGACCGCCACCCGGATCCGCAGATCGCGCTCCTCCGTCGAGCTGACCTCCTCCGGATCCGGCGTGGGCGACTCGAGCCTGTCGCGGAAGAAGTTCCACTCCAGGTTCTCGCTCGAGACCTCGAGGGGAAAGTCCGGGGTGTCGAGCTGGAGCAGGACCTCGCCAAGCCTCTCCTCGCTCATGTTGGATTCCTCGGCGAGCCTCCTGAGCAATCCCTCCGTCCCGTACTGCGCTCCGACCCGCGCCCGATCGCGCCTGAGCTTGAAGAACATCCGCGAGCGCACCGCGCTCATGCGCGTCTTGCCCTTCACCCACGACTTCATGATGAAGCTGATGATGTACGCGCGGATCCAGTAGGAGGCGTAGGTCACCAGGCGGTAGCCGCGCTCGGGCTCGAACTTGTCGATGCCCACGAGCAGCCCCAGGCTTCCCTCGGCCACGAGGTCCTCGAGATCCACGGGATAGTGCCTGAAGGTGAGCGCCGTGGAGATCACGTGCCTGAGATTGGCGCTTGCCAGCTCCTCCCGCGCGGACAGGTCACCCTGCTTCTTCCACCGGCGGTGCAGGCGCGCCTCGTCTTCCCGCGACAGCGTCGGCTGCTTCTTGCTCCGGTCGATGAGCCTTGCCACGATGGAGCTGATCTTGTGCGGGCCGGCCATGTGTTCCTCGTTCAATAATACCCTTAAGATAAAATCATTCCAGGTCAATAATTATTCCAGATTTTGGCCCTGGCCATTGCCTGCAGGGCGGAATGTTGACGAACCGGCCGGATATCCGGTCTTTTTCGGTGGCCTCGTCGCGCTGGAACCAGTATAGAAGGAGGGCGGACCACGGATGAAATCGACACTCGAAGAGAGCCTGGAGATCCTCTCCGGACTCGGACTCGTGCTCACGCTCCAGAGGCGGGCGATCCTGAAGTTTCTCCACGAGCAGCAGGGCCACTGGACGGCCGAGGCGATCTACGGCGAGCTCAGGCCTCGGTACGGCTCCCTGTCCCGTGCGACCGTGTACAAGACGCTGGAGCTCTTGTGCGAGGCCGGAGAGCTCCAGTGCCTGCGCCTTCGCAAGGACGTGATGCACTACGACACCTTCACGGGGCCGCACCACCACTTCCTCTGCGAGCAGTGCGGCGCCATCATCGACATCCCCATGGAATGCCCCATCAAGGCCAGCGGCCGGATCGAGGGCCACCGCGTGGACAGGTGCATCGCCTACTTTGCGGGCGTGTGCGAGGCGTGCCTCTAGTCGTCGTCCTCGCCCCGGATCCCCTCGATGCCCTCCTTGACGAGCCACGGCACCATGAGCAGGGCCGCGACCGGGTCGGCCCACCACCATCCCCACAGGGAGTTCGCCGCGAGCCCGACGAGGAGCGTGAGCGAGAGGTAGGAGCAGGCCAGCGTCTCCCTCGCCTCGGCGGCCAGCGCCTTGCTGCCGATCTGCCTTGCCGCCCTGAGCTTGCCCCAGGAGACGAGCGGCATGATGACGAGCGAGGCCGCGGCGATGATGATTCCCACGATGCTCTCGTCGGGGGCCTTCGCCGCGAGCAGGATCCAGCCGGACTGCCCGGTCACGTAGAGGGCGAGCGTGATGAACGTGACGCCGACGAATTGCTGGACCCTGCGCTCTCCCGACTCGACATCCTCCTCGGACGCCCCGCGCTCCTCGAGCCGCAGCCGCCACAGCAGGACGCCGGCCGCGGCCAGCTCGATCACCGAGTCCAGTCCGAAGCCCATCAGGGCGATGGAATGGGCCCAGTAGCCCCAGAACACGGACAGCCCCGCCTCCACGGCGTTGTAGACCATCGTCGCGATCACGAGGACGAGACCGATCCTGGTCCAGTTGCGCCCGGCCATGGTGCCCCACAATCAGATGTCATCGCGCTTATTGCAAGTCTTCCTTTGCCCGCGCTGCACATTATCTGTAAAAGGAGATCAAGGGGGGACGGGTGAACAGGCATGACAGGTGACACCGAGAGCATGACGTGGAAGGACGGGAGGCTCGTCGTGCCGGACAGGCCGGTCGTGCCCTTCATCGCCGGCGACGGCATCGGCCCCGAGGTCTGGCGGGCGGCCAGGGAGGTCATCGATGCGGCCGTGGAGGCGAGCTACGGCCGGGAGCGGGCGATCGGCTGGATCGAGCTCGCCGCGGGCGAGGCGGCGGCAGCCCGCGGGCTCGGGCCCCTGCCCGATGAGACCCTCGAGGCGATCCGCCTGCACCGGGTGGCGATCAAGGGGCCCACGATGACCCCCGTCGGAAGGGGGCACCGCTCCATCAACGTGACGCTGCGCCGCGAGCTGGACCTGTACGCGAACGTCAGGCCCGTGCGGTACTTCGAGGGCGTCGTCTCGCCCGTCAAGAACCCCGAGGTCTTCGACGTCGTCGTGTTCCGCGAGAACACGGAGGACGTGTACGCGGGCATCGAGTTCGCTGCAGGCAGCGAGGAGGCTCGCCGCATCGAGAGCCTCCTGTCCGAGATGGGGTTCACCCTCCCGGAATCGTCCGGGATCGGCATCAAGCCCATCTCGAGGGGAGCCACCCGCAGGATCGTGCGCGCCGCCCTCGAGTACGCGATCTCGCACGGCCGTCGCCGCCTGACGCTCGTGCACAAGGGCAACATCATGAAGTACACGGAGGGAGCCTTCCTCGAGTGGGGCTACGAGCTCGTGCGCGAGGAGTTCGCCGGCAGGGCCGTCGTCGTGCCGGACCTGCCCGAGGGCGCCGAGCCTCCCGAGGACGGAATCGTCGTGGGCGACCGGATCGCGGACGCCATGTTCCAGGACCTCCTGCTCAGGCCCCAGCAGCTCGACGTGCTCGTCGCCCCCAATCTCAACGGCGACTACCTGTCTGACGCGTGCGCTGCGCAGGTGGGGGGGCTGGGTCTCGCGCCCGGGGCGAACCTGGGCGAGGGCCGGGCGCTGTTCGAGTCCACCCACGGCACGGCTCCCGACATCGCCGGCAGGAACATCGCCAACCCGGGCTCCATGATCCTCTCGGGCTCCATGATGCTCGACCACATCGGCTGGTCCGAGGCATCGCGGAGGATCGTCGGGGCCCTCGAGGCGGTGCTGCGCTCCGGCCGCGTGACACCGGACCTGGCGGCAGGCCGCAGGGACGTCCACGTCCTCGGCACGGACGCCTTCGCGGCGGCCGTGGTCGGGGCCTTCGCCCGACGGCAGTGATCATGTCGACCACCTTCGAGGAGGTGGTCCTTCCCCGGCTGCACCTGCTTGCGCGGTCCGAGAAGCGCGGCTACCTTGTACGAGATGCGGATCGGGGAGAAGAGACGATGATGATTCCACGCAGTTCATTCCTCGGCCGGAGCGTCGTCTGCATCACAGTGCTCCTGCTGCTGACCACGTGCTCGCCCAAGCGCGGACCCGTCGTGCAGCCCCCGCTCCATCCCCCGGCGCCCATCCGCCTGGTGGAGATGCTGGAGCGCTCCAGCGTCGTCAAGAGCCCCCTGCTCGGGAGCACGGCCCTCGCCACATTGACGGCGGACACGAAGCAGGAGTCCGTCCTGTTCGAGGATTTCTCGGACCCGGACCCGTCGAGGCTGAACTGGCCCGAGACGACGCGCTTCGAGCAGCCTCCCGGTGGCGAGGGACTGGCGCTGCATCTCGCCGAGGGCCGCGCCAAGCGCTTCGCCATCGTCCTGCCGGCCGAGCCCAACGCCTACTACAGGGTCAGCCGGCGCGTGCGCACCGATCAGCCGACCATCGACCTGCGCGTCGTGGAGGGCAAGCGCGCGCTGAAGCACCCCGACACGCTGAACCACCCGGCTGACACGAAGCGCATCGTGACCGGGGGATTCGTGGCCATCAACTCGCTGGCCTTCGTGCACCGGTTCCCCAGGCCGACGAAGCTCGGCAGCTGGAGCAGGGACGAGATCCTGTTCCGCACGCGCGGGCTCACCAAGACGATCATCCTGATCGTCGACGATGCCGAAGCCACCGCCGGGAAGATCAGCTACGACGTCTGGCTGGACGATCTCCGGGTGGACCGCTTCTTCCCCTCGTTCCAGGAGAAACTCGGTCTCGTCAAGGGCGCCTACCTGGCAGCCGGCGCCGACCCGTCGCTCGGCATCGTCAAGCACGGCCAGCTCCTGCCCACCGCGAACAACAACACGGTGAGCTTCCCGTACGATCACAACTTCGACTTCAGGTACGCCCTCCTCGCGCCCACCCCGACGACCCTCCGCTTTCCCGTCCACGTGCCGGAGCACGGCCGGCTGAACTTCTCCTACGCGTTGCTGAAGAACTCGGTCCCCGGCGACGAGAGCAGGTTCAAGGTCATCGTCGAGACCGGGGACGGCAAGCGGGACGTGGTCTTCGACAGGACGCTCGTCCTGGATGCCAAGGGAAAGAAGTGGCGCTGGTTCGACGAGAGGGTCTCCCTGGGAGTGTACTCCGGTCAGGACGTGGCGCTCATCCTCTCCACCTCGGCGGGAACCTCGAAGAGGGGGTTCGCGCTCTGGGGCAATCCCTACATCGATGCACCGAGCAGGAAGGCGCGGCCGCTCAACGTCGTCGTCATCGCCGTCGATACCCTGCGCGCCGACAGGCTGTCGTGCGACGGCTACGCCCGCAGCACGTCCCCGCGACTCGACGAGCTGGCGGGAGACGGGGTGCGCTTCGCGAACGCCACGAGCCCGTCGAACTGGACGAGCGCCACCTTCGCGTCGCTGTTCACTGGGATCATGCCCTCGCGGCACCGGGTCATCCAGCACTCCCGCCTCCTGCCCCAGGATCTGCCGATCCTGCCCGAGTACTACAACGATGCGGGGTGGACGACGCAGGGGATCGCGTACAAGGGCTACCTCTACAACATGGGGTTCGAGCGGGGGTTCGACGGGTGGTTCAACATCCCGCGCGACAACAGCCTCGCCGAGCAGAACATTGAGAAGGCCATGGCCTTCCTCGACCGCCACGGGGACCGGCCCTTCTTCCTCTTCCTGCACTTCGACGATCCGCACCAGCCCTTCAACATGCCCATGTCATACGTGAAGCGCTTCCTGCCGAAGGGCGCCCTCGACGAGTACGGGGCCAAGCTGCCCATGGTCGTGAGCGGCAACGGGGCGAGCAACTGTTCCAACTGCAAGAAGGACGGCAAGCTGCGCGACGATTTCAAGGAGACCGCCCGGGGCCTGTACGACGCCGAGGTCGCGTACGTCGACGACGAGATAGGCAAGTTGCTGGACGAGCTCAGGAAGAGGGACCTCTACGACGACAGCCTGATCATCTTCCTTTCGGATCACGGTGAGCAGCTCTGGGACCGGACGAACGTCTTCGGTCACGGGGGCCCTTATCTGACCAACAACCTCGTCCGCGTTCCCTTCATCGTCAAGCCGCATCGGAGCTCGGGGATCGGGACCGGCCGGGTGATCGAGGCTCCGGTCAGCACCATCTCACTGCTGCCGACGCTCCTCGACTTCTCGGGCATCGAGTACGACGCCGGGCAGTTCGAGGCGCTCAGCCTGGCCTCGATGCTCCGGGGCGCCGGCAAGCAGGTGGCAGGAAGCCCGGCCGTGACCGAGAACGTGATCCAGAGGGCGGTCGGCGTGCGGGACGGCAAGTGGAAGTACATCGTCAGGGCGCGCCCCTGTCCGCAGGCCGAGCAGCTCTACGACGTCGAGGCCGATCCGGTGGAGAAGAAGAACCTGGCCGGATCGAAGCCCGAGATCGTCGGGCCTCTCCGGCGGGTCGTGGTCGATCACATCCTGCGAAATCACCCCGGCTACTTCCTCCTGGTCCTGAACAACCCCAAGAACGCCAAGCTCAAGGTGGTCTTCAGCGCCGCCGACAGGCTGGCGCAGCTGCGCTCATGGATCGGGAGTCCGAAGAAGAAGAAGAAGGACGAGGTCACTGTGAGCTTCACGGGTCAGGCGGGCGGACGGATCATCTCGCTGATCGAGCTGGGCGACACCCCGCCCGCGGCGGCCTCTCTCGAGGTTCATCTCGGTTCCAAGCCGGTGAAGGTGCGCGGAGCCACGGCGAACGACCCGCCGCTCTCCTACGATCCTTCCGTGATCGACGAGCTGATCGAGAGCGGTGAACCCGTGGCTCTGGTCGTCCAGAGCCAGCACCCGTTCCTGAACATCGTGGAGAAGATGGGCATCGACGATCACCAGATCGAGGTGCTCAAGGCGATGGGCTACATCCAGTAGTCCCTACGTGACGATGCTGCACCCGCAGCCCTTGCCGGAGTTCGATCCGGGCTCCCCGCCGTCCGTGTCCGCGTCCAGATCCGGCTCCCACCCCTCGACGTTCGCGTCGTCCCCGCATCCCGGCTCGCCGAGCGGATCGGTGCCGTCCTCCACCTCCTGGCCGTCGCTCACGCCGTCGCAGTCCGAGTCAGGGTTCAGGGGATCGGTGCCGCGCAGCGTCTCGTCCCTGTCGTCCAGGCCGTCGCGGTCCGTGTCCGCGTCGTACGGGTCCGTCCCGATCTCGTCCTCCTCGCGGTCGAGCAGGCCGTCGTCGTCCGAGTCCTCGTCGCGGAAGTTCGGCACGCCGTCGCCGTCGGGGTCGCCCAGGAGCTCCACCGCGTCCTCGATCCCGTCGCCGTCGCTGTCGAGGTCGAGGAAGTCCGGTGTTCCGTCTCCGTCCGTGTCCTCGGGAGCCGAGGGATCGTCCCCGACCTCGATGCCGTCGGGGATCCCGTCGCCGTCCGTGTCCGGGTCGAGGGGGTCGGAACCGGCGATGGCCTCGTCGTCGTCCGAGAGCCCGTCCCCGTCCGTGTCCACCTCGTCCGTGCTCACCACGGCCACGCGCACCTCGCCCTCGAACAGGACGAGATCGCCTCCGTCGTCGGCCGTTGCCCTGGCCGGGAAGATCGAGACCTCAGAGAGGCCGGGGGCGAGCGCGGTGAACGTGAACTCGATCGTGCCGTCCCTGTCCCAGTTCACGCCTCCGCCCGTCCGTGTGAACGAGAGGATCCCGTCGCTCGCGTACAAGAACCACTGCCACCCCGCATCCATGACCACGTCGTGCGGCATGCCCCACGTCGAGGGGAAGGAGAGCTCCACGCTCGAGTGCTCGTCGAAGGACACGCCGGGTCCGGTGTTGAGCATGGAGAGGGTGAGCACCGGCTCCGATCCCGTGAGCACCACGGCGGGTGCGATGGAGAAGATCCCTGCGTGCACGTCCGTGCCGATGACGGGCAGGACGAGGTCCGAGGACGTCTCGGTCAGCGGCGTGCCGTCGCTCCGCGTGGCCGTCGCGACGGCGCCGTCGTTGAGAAGGAACTCCGCGGCGTCGGGCACGTCGGCCGTGACCACGAAGCTCAGGACGTGGCCCTCTCCGGGCACGAGCCATCCCGCCTCCCAGGTGAGGGTGTCCGGGGTGGTCACGCCCCAGTCGGCGGCGCCGCGGCCGAGCGTGTCGATCGGACCCGTGTAGGTCAAGCCCGCCGGCAGCGTGTCCGTCACGACCACGTCGCTCAGCACGTCCGTGCCCGTGTTCGCCACGGTGATGTAGAGCGTGACGTCTACCGTGCCGGCCGCAAGGTGAGGCACGGAGGCGCTCTTGTCGACCTGCAGATCCGGCCTCACCTCCGCCGACTCGCACTCGGCCCCCGAGAAGGTGATGCCCGTGGTCCACGGATCGTCGTAGGACAGCGCGCTCGAGAGCACCCTGACCTCGCCCTCGGAGTCGAACAGCGTCGTGACGCCGTACGTGGCGATGATCCCGTCGAAGTACGTGTCCGGATCCACGTCTCCGAAGTCGAACGAGAGCGTCCTTGTCGTCGCGTCCCATCCGTACGTGGGCCCCGTGCTCCTGAAGCGCACGGAGCCCGGGATGAACTCCACGCCTTCCTCGAGGATGTCGTCGATGAGCACGTTCTGCGCGAGGGTCCCTCCCCGGACGTGGATGCGCACCTCCCGCCGCTCGGACACGTCGAGGGTGAAGTGCGACGGATGGAACGTGTGCCAGAACTGGGGCGAGACGATCTCGTAGAGCACCGCGTTGAGGATCAGCCGGCTGTCCGAGACCACCCGCCTGCGGTGCCCGCCGGCGAAGAAGAACTTGCCTCCCTCGACCTGGCCGAGCATGTAGCCGTAGTCACCGCTCACCGCGTCGTAGAAGATGTTCTCGGCTCCATCGTTGAACGTGTTCGCGTCCGCGTCCCAGAGCTGGAACGCGCCTCCCTGGATCGGGATGGTCCCCATCGTCTGCGCGAACGGGTGATCCGCGAAGTCCGTCTCCACCGAGTAGTGATCGTCGTCGGCCGCTCCCTCGACGGCCACGTTGTCCGGCACGGTCAGCCAGTGGACGCGGTTGTCGATCGTGGCGCTCAGGCACTCGAAGATGCACGTCGTGCCCATCTTCAGGAAGTCGTCGTACTCCCCCGCGGCCACGTCGTTCACCACCTCGTCCCCGTCGTAGTCGTAGTGGTCCTGCATATAGACGTCGAACCGGGGCTTCTGCCCGCAGGGAGAGTCGCGGTAGCCCTCGAACAGGGCCCCTCCGGCCACGGTCGCGGGCAGGCTCGTGTCGCCCGGGGAGGGCACGTTGACCCCCGGGATCTTGGCCATCACGATCTCGCGATCGGCGATGCCCGCGTTGGCGGAGAAGGACACGCGGGGCATGAACGTGAGGAACGCGATGTTCAGCCTGTCCGTCTCCGGCTCTCCCAGGATCTCGTGGATCACGGGCATCAGGCCGTAGAGGGCCTCGAGCCGCGCGATCTCGTCCCACGCCTCGTTGTACTCGTGGGTCGCGGGGACGGGGTCCTTCACCACGAACGGTCCGGCCATGTAGTCCCGGACCGCCACCGTCCCGTCCGGACCCGGCGTCGCCGGATCGGGGGTGTCGTCGGTCTCGGTCGAGAAGTCGATGTCCTCGTAGAGCTTGTCGCGCGCGATCCACCAGCCCACCTTGATGCCGGCGTTCGCGAGATGGACCGCCATCCCGTAGGCGTCCATGACCTGCTGCTCGTCCGCCAGGTCGTGGTTCACCACCAGGATGAGGTCCCTGCCCCGGAACTTGACGTCCTGGGCGAACGCCGTGGATGTGGTGATGAGTGAAAGGGCGAGAATGGTGGATGGAACAAGTGTGAGTGCCTTCAATGCAGGACCTCCAGGTTCTTCCTACTAGTATAACCGGCTGGAAGCGGATTTCTAGCCGTCGCGCTTGCCGCGGTCGAGCAGGTAGCACACGGCCGGCGTGACGAGCAGAACGGCGAGCATCGTCGCGATCACGCCGGTCACGGCCATGGTGCCGATGGTCCGCAGGCCCTTGTGCTGGATGAACAGGAGGCCCGTGAACCCTCCGGCCGTCGTCATCGCCGCCGCGAGCACGCCGCGCCCCGTCACGCGCAGCAGATCGCCGATGGACCGGCGGCCGAGCTCGCGGTGCCTGTGCACGAGATGGATCGACCCGTCGATCGCCACGCCCAGGACAGTGGGGATCACGATGATGTTGTAGAGCCCCAGGCGGATGTCGTACAGACCCATGAGCCCGGCGGTCCACACACCGCCCACGGCAAGGGCTATCCCCGCGGCCGCGATTCCCCTGAGCGACCGCATGTCGATGACGAGGATGAGGAGGATGATGCCGACGATCCACAGCGCGAGCCTCTTCGAGTCGCTCTTCACGGTGCGCACGACGTCCGCCAGGATGAAGTTGCTCGAGGCCAGCGGCACCTGCCTGCCCAGGCCCGGCAGCATCCCGTAGTCGTCCTGGAAGTCCATGACCTGCCGGGCGTCCCACTTCTCGATCCGCTCGTAGATGAAGCCCAGCCTGCCCATGCTCCCGTCGGTCTCCGTGAACATCTGCACGACCCACTGCGGCAGATCGCCGGCCGTGAACGCGTCCGCCTCCGTCATCCCGCCGAGCACGTCGAGCATCTCGCGCGCCCTCTCGTCCTTGACCCGCCGCATCGCCTTGCGGCTGATGATCTCGTCGATCTCCGCGATGACCTCCAGCCTCTCGTCCTGCTCGGCCTGGGTGGGCACGAACGTCGCGATCGTGAGGTACGAGCGTAGCCTCCTGTCCTCGAGCTTGCGGCGCGCGAGATCCACGTGCACCATCCTCATCTCCTCCTCGCTCGCGCCGAGGATGATGTCCGTCGAGGTGGCCGACTCCTTGCCGATGGCCTTGCCGTAGCGGATCGTTTGCTTGACCGCCTTCGATCTGAGGTTCCGGAAGTCGTGCTCGAAGGAGACCTTGCCTATGTGGGGCGCGAGCAGGGCGGTGATCACGGCGACGAGCGCCAGGCCCGCGAGCACCAGGGTCCTGCCCTTGCGGCCCCACAGCATCGCGGGATCCCTCTTGCCCGGGAGCGGTGGGTATCTCGCCGGCCAGAACCTCTCGAAGGCGAAGACGAGCGGCGGGACGACGAGGACCGAGCAGGCGAAGCAGAACGCGATGCCGTACGAGGCGATGATCCCGTACTCGAAGAAGCCCTTGAAGTGGGCGGCGAGCAGGGTGAGCAGGGCGGCGATCGTGGTGATGGCGGCGGCCAGCAGGCCGCGGCCCGTGCTCGTGATGGAGACGCCGAGGGCCTCCTGCCATGAACGGCCCTCGCGCACCTCGCTCACGGCGCGCGAGTACAGGTGGATGCCGTAGTCGATCCCCATCCCGATGAGCATGGCCACGACGAACGCCGTGATGGAGGTGAGCCTGCCGTAGGTCAGGCCCGTGAGCCCCAGCATCCACGTGCAGCCCATGACGAGGGGGATCATGACGACGGCGACTGCCCGGGCTCTCCTGAAGAAGACGATGAACAGGACGAGCACGAGGCCGAGGCTGATGGCCGTGGCCAGCTTCGCGTCGTTGCCGATGGCCTCCACTTCCTTGAATGATCGGTAGCCTCCCACCACCTCGGCCCTGAGATCGGGGGCATAGGTCTCGGGCTCGAGCTTCTCGATGAGCTCGCCTCCACGCAGGAGCACCATCTCGGCGTAGTCGATGTCCGTCGAGGGCTGGGACATCCTGACGAGAACGGCCCCCGTCGAGTCGACGGGGCTGATGAGCCTGCCCGTGAGCTCCTCCGGCAGGGCAGGGCCGTCGTCCTGCGCCTCCTGCTTCTGCCCCGTCTCGAAGTAGCTCCCGAGCTCGCGGCCCACCTCGGACGGCATGCCGAGGCGGTCGGGAAGCGTGGGGTCGAACCACTCCTCGAGGTCCCTGCGCGCCTGCTCCTCGTCCTCCTCGTCGAGCAGGCTGAAACCGCCGATCTTCGCGGCCTGGAACTGGAAGTAGTCCTCGAGCCGGTCCCTGAGTCCCTCGAGCTCGTCGCGGGGCACGTAGAGCAGCGCATGGTCCTTGAAGAACTTCGTTGGCTTGTCGACCTGGGTCCAGCCGGCATCGGGCCATGGCTCGATGCCCTTGTCGGGGTCGCCCTCCCGGATGGCACGCGCAACGGCATCCTGGAACGCCGCGATTGCATGCAGATCGCTGGAGCCGATGGCGATGGTGAACAGATCCGTGCTCCCGACGCGCTCGTTCGATTCGTCGAGGGCCCTGACGCTCGGCGTGTCCTGCGGGAGCAGAGCTCCCAGGTCGGTGATGAGCTCGAGGTTGAACGTGGGCCACAGGGACGCGGCCGTGATGAGGAGGTAGATCCCGATCAGGAGCAGGGGCCTGCGGCTCGCGAGCGCCACGTACCACCTGACGGGCCCCGCGACCCGCGGCGTGACGGGATCGGACATCGCCAGCAAGACTGCAGGATTCCAGGGTGATGTCAACTGTGATATCGGTGTGGTCATGGGCGAGCGTCCGATCCCCAGCCGTCTCGTGTTCATCTGGTTTGGAAGCCGGCTGCCGGTGACGGCGCGGGTGGCGGTGCGCTCGGCGATGAGCGTCTGCCGTCCCGACGAGACCCTGATCGTGCACCAGGGGCTCGAGTCCGGGCAGGTGAAGGACCTCGTCGAGGCGGGAGCGCGGCTCGTGCCGGCCGGCCGCGAGTGGTTCGAGGGGCTGCCCGAGGGCGGCGACACGGCCATGCGGCTCTACGACGATCTCGCGTCGCCCGCCTCGCGCGCCAACCTGCTCAGGCTCGCCGTTCTGTGGAGGAAGGGCGGCGTCTACATGGACACGGACACCATCACGCTGAGGGATCTCGATGACCTGCGCCGCTTCGACGGGTTCTGCGGCCTGGAGCCCGTTGCGCTGCCCGGAGACCTGTTTGGCAGCCCGAACCCCGCGAGGTGGCTGGCGGCGGGCGTCCGGCTCGCCGTGCGGGAGGGCTGCGTGAGGCTGGGATCCGGCGTGGACGTCTTTCGCAGGCTCGAGCGCTACTACGCGTCCGCGGTGAACAACGCGGTCCTGGGCAGCCGTCCCGGCAATCCGATCATCGCCCGCGCGTTTGCCGAGATCGGGCGCATGGCTTCCTCGATGCGGGGCCGCCGCTACCGTCTCGGAACGCACCTGCTGCAGCGGCTCACGCTGAACCGCTCGGGCCCCGACATGCGGGTCCTGCCCTCGGCCTACTTCTACCCGCTGGGCCCAGAGATCTCCGCTCACTGGTTCCGCGAGGGCAGCGCGTCCAGGCTGGACGCGTTCCTGCGGCCGGAGACGCGGGTCGTGCACTGGTACAGCTCCGTCGAGGAGCGCGTGGGACTGAGATGGATCGACGAGGACTACATCCGCACCCACGCCGGGCGCACCGCGTTCGCCAGGCTCGCCTCCGCGCATCTCGAGTGATTCTCCCCGACGGGTTGACAGTGAACGCGGCGAGCCATACCGTTTTCGGGTGGGGACCGTCCAGGTTCCCGTCAAGATGGGCAACGGTGCGAAAATAAAGGAAGATCCTGGAGATCTACCGGAGACCCTCTTCGTGCTCTGGGGTTTTCCGGAGCTGTCCCAGACGTTCATCCACCGCGAGATGACCCTGATGCAGGAGCTCGGGGTCCGGGTGAACGTGCTGGCGGCCCACCGGGTCGAGCACGGCGACCCAGATCCGTCGCTCCGGGACATCTCCCGGCGCGCCCTGACGCTCGGCTCCCCCATCGGGTGGGGGCCGCGGGCCCTCCTGTACGCGGTCCGGCATCCGGCCAGGTTCGGCAGGACCCTCACCTGGGTCCTGAGCAGGAGCCACCGGACGCACGTGCACAGGCTGCGCGCGATCGGAGTGCTGGCGGCCGCGGCCTCGATCGCGGACGACGTGACGGCGGGAGGGTACGAGTACCTGCACGCGCACTTCGCCGCCTTCCATACGGAGCTGGCGATGGACATCTCGCGGCTCACGGGCATCCCGTACGGCGTGACGGGCCACGCCATGGGCATCTGGAGGGACCGCAACATCCTGGAGGACAAGATCGAGGGAGCACGTGTGGTCATGACGTGCACCGCGTACAATGCCGAGCACCTGCGAAACATCGCACCCGAGCACGCCCACAAG
>JAFDER010000051.1 GCA_019310245.1 Deltaproteobacteria bacterium | reverse complement strand
TGAAGTACTTGCCGAACATATGGGTCATGGTGCGGCGGCTGCTCGGACAACACCGAGGAGGGCATCCACACCTACCTGAACGCCATGAGCGAGCTCGAGGCCGCCTACCCGGGCGTGACCTTCATCTACATGACAGGCCACACGGACGGCTCCGGGGCCGACGGCAACCTCAGGGCACGCAACGCACAGATCCGCTCATGGTGCGAGGCCAACGGCAAGATCCTCTTCGACTTCGGGGACATCGAGAGCTGGGATCCGGACGGGATCTACTACCCCGACATCAGCGACGACTGCGGCTGGTGCACGGACTGGTGCACGGGCCACACCTGCCCGGACTGTTCCTCATGCGCCCATTCCCACTGCTACAACTGCTACATCAAGGGCAAGGCCTTCTGGTGGATGATGGCCCGCCTTGCCGGGTGGGAGGGCTGACCGCATGCTAGAATCCGTGGACGGAGGAGAAGTGATGCGAAATCATCGTTGGCTCATTGCGGCCGCCGTCCTCGCCGTGGGCTGCGCCGGGAGCGGGACCTGCCCCGAGGGGACCTTCGACTGCGCCGGGCTGTGCATGGACCTGGCCTCGGACCCGGCGAGCTGCGGTGCGTGCGGGGTGACGTGCAGCGAGGGCGAGGTGTGCGCGGACGGATTCTGCGTGCTGTCCTGCCAGGAGGGGCTCACCGATTGCTCGGGCGTGTGCCGCGATCTCGCGAACGAGGATGCGAACTGCGGAGCCTGCGGCGCGGCATGCTCCGCGGGATTCGTGTGCGACGATGGATCGTGCGTTCCGGACTGCCCCGAGGGCTACACGGGCTGCTCGGGCACCTGCAAGAACCTCTCGAACGATCCCTCGAACTGCGGCGCCTGCGGCATCGTATGTGCTGCCGGGGAGGTCTGCTCGGCGGGCGCCTGCACCTTCTCCTGCCCGGGCGACTACGTGGACTGCACCGGTTCGTGCGCCGACCTCGACTCCGACCCCGATAACTGCGGGGCCTGCGGCACGGAGTGCGCACCCGGCGAGGTGTGTGCGGCAGGCGCGTGCGTGACGTCCTGCTTCGAGGGGCTGACCCTGTGCTCCGGCGCGTGCCGCGACCTCATGCGCGACCCGGACAACTGCGGCTCCTGCGGCAGCTCGTGCGGCACGGACGAGGTGTGCTACGACGGCAGCTGCACCACCTCGTGTCCGGGCGGGTTCACGGACTGCTCCGGCTCGTGCCGGGACCTGGACTCGGACAGGTTCAACTGCGGCGCGTGCGAGACCGCGTGCGCGGACGGGGAGATCTGCGACGGCGGCGCCTGCGTGGTCACGTGCGGCACCGGCCTCGTCGACTGCTCGGGCGTGTGCTCGGACACCTCGAGCGATCCGGAGAACTGCGGGTCGTGCGGCGCGGCCTGCGCTCTGGCCGAGGCCTGCGTCTCGGGCTCGTGCAGGGGCGTCACGCTCCACGCGTACACGGGCACGTTCCCGTCGACGACGTCCACTGTCTGCTCGGGCGGCTGCTCGCCGCTGGGCACGGGCGGCGGCGGCCGCTACTTCAGGACCGGCGACTACGTGCAGGAGACGCTGACGGGCACGCTCCTTGCGTCCATCACCAATCTCGACGTCACCTTCGACATGGACGACCTCACGTCGGGCTGCGCCGTGGGCCAGATCCTGACCTGGGATGTGAAGGTCAACGGCACCACGGTCGGCACCTACCAGTACACGGGCGGCAGCAGCCTGGGCCGGCACACCATCACCCGGAGCTTCTCCTTCTCGGCCGTGGCCGGGACGGGAGCGGGCGACGAGTACACGCTGCGCTACGAGGCTACGGCCACGGTCTGCCGGGGTGGCGGCTCGTGGAACTGGTTCCCGGGCGGCACGGCGATCCTGACCGGCTGAGGATGGCGCGGCAATGACGGGACCACACGCCTGGATCGCTGCTCTCGTCTGCCTGGCCGTGGCCTGCTGCCCCTTTCCGAAGAAGCGCACCACGCTGATCCGGCCCGGGGGCACGGTCCGGGTCCTTGATGCGGCCACGGGCGAGCCGATCGAGGGGGCGAACGTCGTGCTGAGGAGGGTCCGGGTCGGGCCTCCCCCGCAGATCGAGACCCACTCCTGGTCCGCCGCGACGAACGCGAAGGGCGAGGTCTCCTTCGAGCTGGAGCTCGGCACCGAGACCACCATGCCGCTCATGATGCACGGCGTGCCACAGTGGGGGTTCGAGGTGTGCGCCACCCACCCGGGCCGCAGCGGCGCGTGGAGCTCGTGGCTCGTCGTCCCGCCGCCGTCCGACAGGAGCGAGGTGGGACGGATCGACGAGCCACTCGTGTTCGAGCTCGAGGAGGGCGAGCAGGAGGCCTGCACGTGGCGGGAGCTCGAGCGGGGCACCTGACCCCTCCCGTCGATTGCCGTCGCGCCGGGCTGATCAATCCGCGTAGGGGGCGGGGCCGATGTAGCGGCCCGAGCCGGGCAGGGCCTCCATGAAGTGCCTGTCCGGGGTGAGATCCACGTGGAAGTGGTCGTCGTGCGCCTCGTTGTAGTTCGGCGTCAGGATGGTGTTCCAGTAGTAGCCGTCGAACCACCGGTGCGCCGCCTCGTACATGAAGCTGCCGCAGGGCGTGACGGGCGTCTCGGTGTCGTGCTCCCAGTCGTCGACGAGCGTGCAGCTCGTGCCGTCCTCGAAGTCGAATCCGGAGATGTCGAGGGCGTCGCCGTAGGCGTGCCGCGAGAGCCTGTCCGTGCCGGCGATGACGCGGCAGTTGTACGTGCCCATGTGGTAGAACGTCGTGACGCCGTACTCCGCCACGTCGTCAACGGTCATGACGAGCGAGAGTGCCATGGAGCAGGCGGCGAGCATGTTAGGAGTCTCGCCCCACGGGCTCGTGACATCGACGCCGTGGATCGGCGGGTGGACGATGACGGGGTCCTCGATGACGCAGGTCAGCTCCGGGTGCGTGTCCGGGCTCTCGGGCGAATGCGTCGTGGGCTCGAACGAGACGCCCATGGAGGCCAGCATCAGCTGGCACTCGCTCAGCGGCGGGCTCTCCTCGCCCGGGATGCAAGCGAACCTCACCGTCGATGGCTCGCCCGCGCGGGGGACCTCGACGCAGCCGTAGCCCTCGCGGCACCCCGTTCCCGGGAAGAAGCCGTAGTCGCAGCGCGAGAAGCAGGCCCCCTCGTCGAACCCCGGGGCCTCGGGTGGCAGCGACCCGGCGTCCACGCAGAACGTCTCGGGGTAGCCGTCGCGGTCCGGGCAGTACAGATCGCAGGCCAGCGAGCACATCCCGTCGGGCGCCTCCGCCAGGCACGTGGACTCCGCGTACGAGCAGTCCGTTTCCGACGTGCAGGGGCTGCCGATCCAGCCGGGCAGGTACGGCTCGTCGTCGTCGTCCACGTCCCCGAGGACGTCGACCGCGTCCGTCGCGTCCCCGAGCACGTCGTCCTCCCCGTCGCCGGACACGGATCCGGTCCCGCCGCACGAGGCGAGGACGAGGGTGACGGCCAGCGCACCGGTTGCGAGGTGGGCGGTCATGACTTCTTGGACTTCTTCTTCTTCTTGGACTTCTTCTTCTTGGACTTCTTCTCGCCCGCGTCCTTCGGGCCCTTGCGGCCGAGCTCCCAGCCGATGTGACTCGCATCGTAGACGTCGTACAGGGCGCGCTTGATGGCGCTCGAGTGCACGGAGACGCAGCGCTCCTTCTCGTCCGTGTACACGAAGCGCCACACGAGGCTCTCGATGTTGCCGTCGAAGACCAGGCCCACCACCTCGCCGGCCTCGTTGACGACCGGGCTGCCCGAGTTGCCGCCGATGATGTCGTTCGTCGAGACGAAGTCGAGCGGCGTGGCCATCTTGAACTTGTCCTTCTTCTTCTTCCACGTGGCGGGCAGGTTGTAGGGCTGCTTGCCGCCGAACGAGTGGTAGCGGTCGTAGAGGCCGTAGAACGTGGTCTTCCATGGCACGTTGGTGCCCTCGGCCTCGTAGCCCTTCACCGTCCCGTAGGCCAGGCGCAGGGTGAAGGTGGCGTCGGGCGGGATGGACTTGCCGTATGCGGCGAACCAGGCCTTGGAGATGATGCCTCCCGCCTTCTCCTCCACGCCCTCGACCTTTTTCTCGTACTTCTTGCGCAGCTTCCTCGTGATCGGATCGAGCACGAGGGCCAGCTTGATGAGCGGGTCCTTCGACTTCTCGACGGCCTTCCTGCCTCCCTTGACGAGCTCCCGGCGCTTCTCCGGGTCGACGAGCGCGGTCTTCTGGGCGACGCGCGCGGCCACGTCGGCCGGCTTCTCGCTGCCGAGAGCGGCCATCACGAGCATGTCGTTCTTGCCAAGCCTCCTCAGGGCCTCCTCCAGGCTCACGCGGATGACCACCTCCTCCATGTCCCTGTAGATGGGCGCATCGGAGAAGAGCTGGAGCTCGAGCGACTCGATGTTCGTGTCGCGGTACTCCTTGAGCCTCTTCTCGTTCGGCTTCTCCTTCTCGGCCGTGAGCCGGACGATGTTCTCGGCGATCTCGTAGAGCTCGGAGCCACGGAACCCCGAGACGAGGCGCGCCGCGGCGATCTTCTTGTGCTGTTTCTGGGCCTTGGCGATGTCGGTCCAGACGCTCTCGGCCTCCTTCTTGAGCTTCTTGTCCTTCTTGACGGCCTTCTTGATCTCCTCCTCCTGCTTGGCCTTGCCTGCCATCAGGTCCTCGTCCTGCAGCCCCTTCAGGAAGCCGCCGTAGGCCTTGAGGGCGTTCTGGAGGGCGAAGATGAGCTTCTTGGACTGCCTCCTCTGCTCCTTGCCCAGGGATGCGTACGTCTCGAGCTCGCCGAGCAGGCTCGTGTAGAACTCCACGCGCAGGGGGTACTGGGTGTCGCGCAGGAACTCGAGCTGGGACACGGTGAGCTGGCGGCCCGAGTATCCCGGGTTGCCCACGACGAACACGAGCTCTCCGTCCCTGGCTCCCGACTTCGACCACTTCAGGTAGTGCTCGGGCTCGAAGGGCTTGCCCTTCTCGTAGATGCGGAACAGCGCCACGTCCAGGTCGTGCCGCGGGTACGTGAAGTTGTCGAAGTCGCCGCCGAAGAACGCGATCTGCTGCTCGGGCGCGAACACGAGCCTCACGTCCGTGTGCTTCCTGTAGCGGTAGATCATGTACTGGCCGCCGCCGTAGAGCGTGATGACGTTGCAGCGCAGGCCCGTCTCGTCGTTGCACTCCTTCTCGATGCGCGCGATCTCCTCCTTGCGGGCCTCGACCTCGTCCTTGGCGCCCTTGGTCGCCTTCTGCACGCGTCCGGTCACGTCCGTCATGGACATGAGCACGTTGAGCTCCAGGTCCGGGCAGGATGCCTCGTCGTCGAACGACTGCGCGATGAATCCCTGCTTCACGTAGTCCTTCTCGGCGCTCGAGAGCTTCTGGATGCAGTCGAAGCCCACGTGGTGGTTCGTCATCACGAGCCCGGAGCCCGAGACGAATGACCCGGAGCCCCCGTTGTTGAAGCGCACGGCCGCGAGCCGGAGGTGGTCGAGCCACTCCTGCGAGGGCTTGAAGTCGTACTCCTTCTCGAGCTTCTCGATGGGCGGGTTGTCGAACGTCCACATCCCCTCGTCCGCCCGCGTGGTGGACGGACCGAGGAGCACGAGCGCTGCAACCGTGACAAGGCACGTGGCCAGAGTGCGAAGAGCATTGCTGGGCATGTCCAACTCCTGTCGATCTGGGCGGGAAGATACCACCGCCGGGCCTACTTGTCAGCGGCCTGCTCGAGGGCCGTGCCTCTGGTGAGAACGACGCCCAGGACGAGGATGGGCAGGATCTGTGCTGCGTGGTAGACGACGGCGGCGCTCATGGCGGTGTCGGGATCCTTTCCCAGCGCCGCCAGCACCGCCACGATCGCTCCGTGCATCGTTCCCGCCGCGGACGGGGTGACGGGGATCCCTGCCGCGAACTCCACGGCCAGGATGCAGATGATGGACGTGCCCGGATCGGCGTGGATGCCCACGCTCATGAGGCCCAGCATCATGGTTCCGAGGAGCGTGGCGTACGTGAGCACCGACAGGAGCGTGCACAGGGCAGCCGGACCGGGCCTGAGCGCCGAGTCGAAACCGGCCGCGAACCTCGTGAGCACGCGCACGAGCCACGAGGCGTCCTCGAGGTCGTCGTCCCTGCGGCGCATGCGCAGGCGCAGGAGCACGCCCACCGCGAGCAGGACCGCGGCGGCACCAACGGTGATCACCGGCGGCCAGCGGATCCACTCGGGAAGCCCGCCCAGGAACAGGAGCGGGATGACCAGCACCACGAGCGTGATCATGTCGAAGAGCTTGTCCAGGGCCACCGTGCCCAGGGCCAGCGCGCGCGTCATTCCGGTCTCGCGCGAGAGCACGAGGCCGCGTGCCACGTCCCCGCCCCTGAGCGGGATGAAGGCGTTGATGAACAGGCCCACGATGCTGAGCCTCACGCAGGTCCACAGGCTCACGGCGGTTCGGGTCCGCACGATGATCCACCACCTCACGCCCTTGAAGGCGAGCATCACGACGATGAGCGCCATGATCCCCGCCACGGCGGGCAGGCTCGTGCCGGCCAGAACGTGTACGATCTTGCGCGCGTCGAGCAGCCACAGGAGCACGGCGATGATACCCAGCGACAGGATCCACGAGACAGCGTGGATGAGGACCTTCTTCTTCATCCTTTTCACACGGACACGGGGGCTACAGGACGAGGGCGCAGTCGCACCCGTTCGTGGCGGTGATGGACCCCGGGTCGGGCAGGACGTCCCCCGCCGGTTCCTCGACCGGATCGTCTTCCGGCTCTCCGGGCAGGTCCGCGGCAGGATCCTCCACGGGCTCGTCGCCGGAATCCGCGGCCGGGTCCTCGGATGCGTCCCCGGGCTCGGGCGCGATGATGAGCGCCTCCACGGCCAGGGCCATCATGGGGCCGTTGTGCATGACGGTGAAGTAGTAGGTGGTGTCGGGCTCGAGCGGCGGATCGCTCCACTCGGTGAACGAGACGCGGTCGGGCGATGCCGTGAAGCTGAAGTCGTGGTCCTCGACCCAGATGTCCGGCCCCTCGCGGCCCATGACCACGTGCGAGCCGCGCTTGACGTAGACCGTGTAGCCGCCGTCCGAGGTGTACTGGTCGATGATGGCGCTCAGGCGCGTGGCCGTCGGCGGCGCGTACATCGAGAACTGGTTCGGCGAGGCGGTGTCGTGCTCCCAGCGCCACACGGGGATGATGAACAGGTGCGTGTCGCCGTGCTCCATCGGAACGATGTGCTCGCACCCGACGAGGCCGTGATCCACCACGGCCGCGTCCACGGCGATGACGTCCGTGGCCGTGAAGAGCCCCGTGCCCTCGAGCGCCGCGGCCTGGCTCTGCGCCGTGCGCCCGGCCTCGTCGAGCGTGGGACGGTCGGTGAGGGCCGCAAGGATGGCGAGGGCGAGGCGGTCGGTCTTGTCCTGGCCCAGCGTCGTGCGGATGTCCCACATGGTGGTGGACATGATGGGCGAGTCGTAGTGCGACTCGCCGACGAGGTCGTCGGGGCACACGGCGTGGTCGCTCAGGTCCCTGAAGCCCAGCTCCCCGGGCTCTCCGATCGACGCGTACTCGCCGATGACGGGCCTGTCGTGCAGCGTGGCGGCCCAGTAATCCGCGAACGCCTCGTTGAGTCCGGCGCCATCGTACATCGGGCCCACCGTGTCGAAGTCCCTGCGCAGCTCGCAGTACGTGGAGTTAATCCCGTGGCCGAACTCGTGGTAGACGATGGCGGAGTCGTAGGTGAAGTCCTGCGTGCTCTGTCCCATCGTCAGGTCCCGGCATCCGTCGTCGTCCTGGTCGCCGAACCAGGCGTTCTCGTAGTCCATGTTCACATGGATGTCCATCCACCGGTGGCCGTCGCAGGTGTGGACGTGGCCGTAGGCGTCCTCCATGTGCCTGTTGATGAGATCGAGATGGTAGTAGCCCATGACCTCGGAGAACGGGTCCACGAGCGAGGGCTCGTCCGGGGAGAAGAGGTAGTGTCCGCTCCCGTCCGGCACGGCGTGGCGCGTGCGGCCGGGGCACATGTTCCCGCCGTCCGGCGCCGTGCAGGCGTAGGCGATGGCGTACGTGCCGTCGAGGCCGGTGGTGGACGTGAGGTTGAGGAGCTCGAGCGTGACCACGGTGGGGTCGGCCGTGGGATTGATCTCGTAGACGTTTCCGTCCGCGTACACGTTCGTGTCGAGGACCTGGAGGATGGAGCCCGAGTGGGCGTCCACGTACACCTCCGGGGCCTGGGGGCCGGTGCTCGAGTGGGTCCGGATCACCCAGGCGAGGGGCAACGTGGAGGAGCCGGGCAGGTAGATGAGCCGTGACTGGCCGGTGGGCACCAGGTGAGGCAGCTGCGAGGCCGCGATCGCCGCGGCGCCGGCCGGCGACAACGAGGGCGAGGGATCGGCAAAGCCCGCCGGCCACTCGAACGCGGAGCCCACCTGCCTGACGCGGCCCACTGGATCGATCGTGATCACCACGTCGGCGCCCTCGACCCGGACGCCCTCGTGTTCCTGGTCCAGCCTGACGTACGTGAGCGAGGAGAGGGTCACGACGTGGGAGACCGTCAGGGCAGCAGCCGGATCGAAGCCCCACAGGGCCTCCCAGCGCTCGAGGAACGCGAGAGCGATCATGTCCGGCGTCCCGGCGTGGGGCTGTGAGGCGAACCGCCCGGCGAAGCGGGCGCCGTGCTCGTCCACATCGAGCAGGGTCCGTGGTCCGTGGAGCGCGATGAACGCCTGCGCGGTCTCGTCGAGCGCAGAGGCGTGGGCAGGGCCGGATACGAGGAGCAGGCAGGCCGTCACCATGGCTGTCGGGGAGGATCGCGTCATGATGCAGAACTGTAGGCCACATGCAGGATCCAGGCAACGAGTGAGGCTATAATCGCTCCATGCCCCTGGTCTCGGTCATCATGCCGGTGCGCGACGCGCTCCCGTTCCTCGACGAGGCCGTCGCGAGCGTGCTCGGCCAGAGCCTGGAGGATCTCGAGCTCGTGGTCGTGGACGACGGATCCACGGACGGCTCGGCGGATCGGCTGCGCGCGTGGAGCGGGCGCGATCCGCGCGTGCGTCTTCTCGAGTCGCCCGCGCGGGGGATCGTCCCCGCCCTCAACCACGCGGTGCGCGAGGCCCGCGGCGCCCTCGTGGCACGGATGGATGCGGACGACGTGTGCCTTCCCGCGAGGCTCGAGGTCCAGGCGGATCGCCTCGCGAGGCGACACGGCCCGGACGTGGTTGGCTGCGGCGCCGAGGTCCTGTCGCGGGAGCCGGCACCGGGGCTCGAGGCGTACCTGCGGTGGGTGGCGTCGCTCACGGATCCGCGCGCCGTCCGGCTGGGCTGTCTCATCGAGTCGCCGCTCGTCCACTCCGGGGTCATGGCCCGGCGTGACCTGTTCGGGTCCCATCCTTACAGGACCGCGCGCGAGGCCAAGCTCGCGCCCGGCATGCCCGGCCACGATGGATCCACGTGGCCCGAGGACTACGACCTGTGGCTCAGGCTCCTCAGGCAGGGCGCGCGCATCGAGAACGTCCCCGGGCCTCTCGTCCGGGTGCGCTGGCATCCCGACAAGTCCACGCGCGCGGGAGGCTTCACGATCGCGGCCATGGCCCGGCTCAAGCTGGACCATCTCCTCAGGACCGTCCTGGCGGACGGGCCTCCGGTCGTGGTCCAGGGGGCAGGGCGGCACGGCAAGATGTGGCTGAGGATGCTGAGGGGCTGCGGGATCGAGGTGCGTGCCCTTCTCGACGTTTCAATCAGGCGGCAGGGCCGCGCGATCGAGGGGGTGGCCGTCCTGCCCGTGGAGGATCTGCCGGGGGTCGAGCGGGCCCTCGTCATCGTGGCCGTGGGTCAGAAGGGGCCCAACACCAGGAGGGACGAGGTGCGCTCCCAGCTCGGGCCCATGGGCCTCGTCGAGGGGCAGGACTACCTGTTCGTCTGCTGAGAGTGCTAGGCTTTTCCGGCGCTGCCGAGCACCGCCTCGTTCTTGTGCTTTATCAGCTCGATGAGCTCGTCGCGGGCCGGCCCGAGGTACTTGCGCGGGTCGAAGTTCTTGGGGTTGTCGGTGAGCATCTTGCGGATCATGGCCGTCATGGCGAGGCGGCCGTCCGAGTCGATGTTGACCTTGCACACGGCCGAGGTGGCGGCGCGCCTGAGCTGCTCCTCCGGCACGCCCCTGGCTCCCGAGAGGCTGCCTCCGTGCGCGTTGATCATCTCGACGTACTTCGGGATCACGGACGAGGCGCCGTGCAGCACGATGGGGAAGCCCGGCAGCCGCTTCTCGACCTCCTCGAGGATGTCGAAGCGCAGCGGCGGGATGTCCGCGTCCGGAGGGAACTTGTAGGCACCGTGCGACGTGCCGATGGAGATGGCGAGGCTGTCGACACTGGTGCGCGTGACGAAGTCCTCGACCTCCTCGGGCTTGGTGTAGAGCGATTGCTCGTGCTTGACGTGCTCCTCGATGCCGGCCAGCACGCCGAGCTCGCCCTCCACGGACACGTTGTGGTTCGCGGCGAAGTCGGCCACCTTGCGGGTCATCTCGATGTTCTCGTCGTACGGCAGGTGGGACCCGTCGATCATGACGGACGAGAAGCCCGACTCGATGCACGAGACGCACAGCTCGTACGAGTCGCCGTGGTCCAGGTGCAGGACGATGGGGACGGCCGGATCGGAGATCTGCTTCGCCATCTCCACGGCCCCACGCGCCATGTGGATGAGCATCGTCTGGTTGGCGTACTTGCGCGCTCCCTTGGAGATCTGGAGGATGACGGGCGAGCGCGTCTGCGAGCAGGCGGTGACGATGGCCTGGAGCTGCTCGAGGTTGTTGAAGTTGTATGCAGGGATGGCGTATCGGCCTTCCATGGCCTTCTTGAACAGGCTATTCGTGTTGACCAGCCCGAGCTCCTTGTAGTGGATCATGGCTCGATTCCTCCCGTGCGAAGAGCTATAGCGGCTGTGCCAGCGTCTGTCGACACCCCACGTCGAGGGTGTTCATTTGTTCGGACAGGGCCGATGAGGTAAGATCCCTGGCTGAGATGGACTTCATCCAGCAGGTGCTGCTCGCGGACCTCGACTACGAGGTGTTCCTGCGCATGGGCCTCGCTGTCGTGCTCGGAGGCCTCATCGGGCTCGAGCGCGAGCAGAGGAGCCGGCCGGCGGGCCTGCGCACCCTCATCATCGTCTGCCTCGGGGCCACGATGATCATGATCGTGTCCACCAAGCTCCCCGCCCAGTTCTTCTCCGGCCCGGGCGAGGCCGTGGTGCGCGTGGACCCCGGCCGCATCGCCGCGGGCATCGTCACGGGCATCGGGTTTCTCGGTGCAGGCGTGGTGCTCAAGCTCGGGGACATCGTCCGTGGAGTCACGACCGCCGCGTGTATCTGGTTCGTGGCCGCGCTCGGCATCGCCATCGGCGAGGGCCACTACGCCCTGTCCATCCTGGCCACCATCACCGTCCTGTTCGTCCTGTGGATGCTTCACTACGTGGAGATCTTCTTCCGGTCGAACGTCTACCCGACGGTGACCGTCAAGGTGCAGTCGGAGCATGCGGACGCGGCCGTCGATTCCGCCAAGAAGATCTTCGGGCAGTTCAAGGGCTCCGTCAAGGATCTCAAGGCGTGCGTGGAGGTGGGATCGGACGAGACGCTCCTGTGCTTCAGCGTCAAGATGCGTCAGCACCTGCAGGCGCACGACGTCGTCAAGAAGCTCCAGATCCTCGATTGAGTGCGCTCCGTGGAGTGGGACTGACACTTCATGCCTGATCCCGCGCGTCTCGTGGTGGTGACCGGGGGGCCGTTCTCGGGCAAGACCACTCTGGTCGGAGTGCTGGCCGGGCGCGGCTTCGCGACCGTGGACGAGGCCGCGATCGACGTGATCGGCACGCTGAACGGCACGATGGGCGTGCAAGGGCAGAGGTCGTGGAGGCGCTCCCATCCGCTGGAGTTCCAGCAGATGGTCTTCGAGCTGCAGGTGCACAGGGAGGAGGCGCTCGAGCCCCATCTCGGCCCCGTGTTCCTCGACCGGGGCATCGCCGACGGGATCGCCTACTGCGCGAACGCGGGCATCGGGCATCCCTCGACGTTCCGGGATCGAGCCATCGCCAGCGGGTACGGGCACGCATTCGTGCTCGAGACGCTCGAGGGTTTCGAGACGCGGGGCACGACGGGCCGCATGTCGTGCCGCGAGGACTCCCGGCGCATCGCGGGCCTCATCGCCGATGCCTATCGCTCCATCGGCGTCCCCGTCACGCTCGTGGGCAGGATGCCGGTCGAGGAGCGGCTGGAGCTCGTGCTCGGGATCGCCGGAGTCTAGAAGGTCCAGGTGAGCAGCAGGGCTCCGCCTCCGTCGAGCGGCGCGAACGAGGGAAGGGGCAAGAGGCCCGAGAGCGCGCCCCGCATCTGCTCGGCCTGCCTCAGTCTCCTGCGTCCGATGCCGAGCACGATGGATCCCGGGACGAGCATCCCGAGCCCGCCGACGAGGGAGAGCGCCATCGGCGCCGTCAGGGTGATGGTGAGATCCAGGCTCGAGGACTGGTTCATGGCCACAGCCATGATGATGCCCGAGAGGAAGAGCGTCCCACCTATGCCGACGAGCACTGCTCCCGCCCTCACCTTCCTCTTGCCGCTGTCATGGAGCCTCTTCCAGTCCGCCGCGGGCTGAGGCACGGGCTGGGGCGCGACATAGTAGACGGCCGCCGTGGGCGGCATTGCGGCCGGATCGACCAGGGGCGGCGCCGGTGCGGGAGAGGGAGCCGGCAGGTCCGCGACCGGCACCGCGAACGTGATCTCGATCCCCCACGCGGACTGCGGAAACTGCAGGCCGGCAACCGCCTGGGCCAGGCACGTCGACGTCTCGGTCAGCAGCATGGGCGTGATCTGCGTGAGGGAGGCCACTCCCTCGCCGCTCACCCTCGTCGTGAGGGTCACCTCGGCGGGCCGGTCCGATGCAGGGAAGCAGCCTGCGAGGGATGCGAGGAACTGCTCCGACTCGAGGACGGCGACGGCCTCGTCCACCATCACGTCCTGCGCGGATGCGGGCCCCGTGCACAGCACGAGCGCGAGCCAGAAGCACGTTGCAGCGGGTGTTCCTCTCACCAGGCCACCTCGCAGCTCCAGCGGGGCTGGCAGCCGCCCAGCTTCACCGCCACCTCGGACTCCCACTGCGTGTCGTACCAGCCCTCGTCGTCCGTCCCGATGGACAGGCACGCGAGAGACCCGAAGGGGAAGCAGGACGGATCTCCCGTCCCGGGGATGGGCACGTCCGAGCAGCCGTCGATCCACTGGGCACCGCGCATCATGTCGCAAAACGGCTCGCAGGGATCCTCGATGCAAGAGCAGATCTGCGTCTCGATCGGGCTGCAGCCGTAGCTCAGCGCGTCGTCCACGGCACAACCCTCCGGGCAGTCCGCCGGGCAGCTGTACGCCGTCTCGTGCGGGCTGCAGGCGCCGTCGCCGCAGTTGATGCAGTAGATCAGATCCTCGGGGCACTCGACCCCGGGCAGGCAGTGGTTCGCCTCGGTGAGCCCCTCGCAGCACGAGCCCTCGCCGCGGATCGGGCAGCCCATGCTCACGCAGGCCGCGTCCGGACGAACGTCGATCGGCGATTCCGCGGGGACGTCTTCCGTCGCATCCGCGGCATGCTCGTCGACGACTTCCTCGTGTCCGTCGGGCCGGTCGTCCTCCCACACGTCGTCGACGATCTCGCGTGCGTCCCCGCTGGCGTCGTGCTCCGCCTTGATGGCGCTCCCGCAGCCTGCCAGCAGGAGCGGTGACATCAATGGCATGAACGTGAGTCGATCGAGCATGAGAATGCTCCTCATTGCCATCCTGATGTGTGACACCATTCCATGCATCCGGCCAGTATAACACGCGATCTTTCTTGGGGATCCTCACGAGTGTCGGTCCGGGGTTGACAGGTACCGAGATCAGGATTATATAGGTATTGAAATTCCGAAATACCGGAATAGTGGTGGCATGGAAGGTTCACTGAGGATATCGGAAGCGGCATCGCTGGCCATGCACGCCATGGCGTACATGGCCTCGCGCGAGGACGTGGATCCCGTGTCCGTGTCGTCGATGTCGCGGTCCCTTGGCGTTTCCGAGGCCCACCTCGGAAAGGTGCTCCAGCGGCTGGCCCGCCACGGATATCTCGAGTCACGCAGGGGTCCAAAGGGG
>JAFDER010000050.1 GCA_019310245.1 Deltaproteobacteria bacterium | reverse complement strand
CCCCCTGGTTCATGAGGACGGCCGCGGTGGTGAATTGCACCACCTCGAGCATGACTTTGCCGCCGTGATGACGCCTGGATTGCATCTCGCGTTCAGTGACCGTCAGAAGATCGCCTTGTCAGGGCAGACCGTGCTCGGTGAGAAGGCAGCCAGGGAGATCTGGGTTTGCGGCGCTGGGGCGTTCGTGATCTTGAAAGCACTCGCTTTCCGGAGCCGGGGGCATCCAAAGGATGCCTTCGATCTGTACTACGTGATCAGGAACTACGGGTCGGGACCCGAGGAGGTGGCCGTTCATGTCGACTCCCTGCTCGCAGACCCCTTTACCAGAGAAGGCATTCAGATCCTGCGAGAGGATTTCGTCGAAGGGGATGTCGGACCTTCACGTGTCTCTCGGTTTGTGTCCGGAGAGTCAATGGACGATGTCGTGAGTGATGTTGCAGGTTTCGTTCGACGATTTCTTGATTTCCTGGATGTCTGACCTCTGATCGTGAGGCCCGTCAGATTCTCGCGCGCGAGAGCCTCAGGCTGTTGAGCACCACCGTGACGGACGAGAGGGCCATCGCGGCCGCCGCGGCGGCGGGATGAAGCTCGCGCACGAAGCCGGGCATCCATGCGAGACCGTAGAGGGCGCCGGCCGCCACGGGCACGAGGACGATGTTGTAGAAGAACGCCCAGAACAGGTTCTGCCGGATCGTGCGCATCGTGGCTCGCGAGAGGCGGATCGCGCGGGCGACGCCCGAGAGGTCGCCGCCGACGAGGGTCACGTCCGAGGCCTCCATGGCCACGTCCGTGCCCGTGCCGATCGCGATGCCCACGTGGGCGCGCGCGAGCGCGGGCGCGTCGTTCAGGCCGTCGCCCACCATGGCCACGACCCTGCCGCGCTGCATCTCCTCCCGGACCACCTCGTCCTTGCGCTCCGGCAGCACGCCGGCGATGAACCTCTCGATGCCCACCTGCGATGAGACGGCGCGGGCCGTCTCATCGGCGTCGCCCGTGAGCATCACGGGCTCGATCCTCATCGAGTCGAGCGAGCTGATGGCGTCGGCGGCACCGTCCTTCACCTCGTCGGAAACCGCGGCGATACCCGCGATGTTGCCGTCCACCGAGGCAGCGACGACCGTTCCGCCTCCCGCGCTCATCTCCTCGACGAGCGCCTCGTCGGCCCCGATCCAGTCAGGACGGCCCACCCGCACGACGTGGCCCTGCACGGTCGCCTCGATGCCGCGGCCGGCCCTTGCCTGCACGTCCGAGGGTTCGATGATCTCGATGCCGCGCAAGCGGGCGCCCTCGACGATCGCGCGCGAGATCGGGTGCTCGGACCCCGACTCGGCGCTGGCGACGAGATCGAGCCGGTCGGTGTCGCCGTTGGGCCTCCAGGCCGTCAGGACGGGCTCGCCGCGCGTGATCGTGCCCGTCTTGTCGAAGAGCACGGTCGTGAGCTTGTGCGCGTTCTCGAGCGCCTCGGCCCCGCGGAAGAGGATGCCCGAGCGGGCGCCCTTGCCCGTGCCCACCATGATGGCCGTGGGCGTGGCCAGGCCCAGGGCGCAGGGGCAGGCGATGACGAGCACCGCGACCATGCGGATCATGGCCGGTACGAACTCCCCTCCGAGCTGCCACCACAGGCCGAACGTGACGAGAGCGATCACGATGATCACGGGCACGAACACGCCGCTCACCCTGTCGGCCAGCCTCTGGATGGGCGCCTTGCCCTCCTGCGCCCGGCGCACGAGGCGGACGATCTGCGCGAGTGCGGTCTCGGAGCCCACGCCCGTGGCCTCCACCTTGAGCCGGCCCTGCACGTTGACCGTGGCGCCGAAGACGCGGTCTCCCACGGATCTGTCCACCGGGATCGGCTCGCCCGTGAGCATGGACTCGTCCACGCTCGAGGCACCGGAGACCACGGTGCCGTCCACGGGGATGCGCTCGCCGGGCCGGACGACGACGATGTCGCCCGGCCTGAGACCCGAGGCGGGCACGTCGTGCTCCCGGCCCTCGGCGTCGAGGAGACGGGCCGTGTCGGGTGCCAGGTCCATGAGGCCTCGGATCGCGGTCGAGGCCCTGCCGCGAGCCGAGGCCTCGAGCAGCTTGCCCACCTTGATGAGGGTGATGATCATCGCGGACGTCTCGAAGTAGACGTGCGAGCCCGCGTCGGGGACGAGGAGGACGACGATGGAGTAGACGTACGCCGTTGTGGAGCCCATGGCCACGAGCACGTCCATGTTCGCGGCCATGTTCCTCAGGCTCCGCAGCGTGCCCGTGTAGTAGTCCCATCCCGTGTAGAGCTGGACCGGCGTGGCGAGGGCGAAGAGCATCCAGCCGAACCACGACGCGTGCGACCAGGCTCCGATGAGGCCGAAGTCGCGCGACATGCTCAGGACGAAGAGCGGCGCCGTGAAGGCGATGCCGACGAGCAGGTGGCGCTTCTGCCTGCCCAGCTCGGCCTCGCGTGCCTCCTGCTCCGCGTCCCGTCCATCGACCCCCTCGACCGGGAGCACGAGGCGGTAGCCGGCCCGCTCGACGGCGGCCGACAGGGTCTCGAGATCCGTGGCCCCCGGATCGTACGTGACCGAGACGGACTCCGCCGCCAGGTTCACGGAGGCCGAGCTGACGCCGTCCAGCTTCTTCTCGAGCGCGCGCTCCACGGCCCGCGCGCAGTTGGCGCAGGTCATGCCGATGACGGGAAGCTCGATCCTGGAGTCCCCCATGCCTGCTCCTCCTGCCCGGGCTACCCGGCCGGCGGGAATCCGAGCTCGGCGAGCATCTCCTGGATGGCTTCCCACGTGGCCGGCTCGCTCCACCGGACGGTGACGTTCTTCAGGTGTGGGCTCCCCTTCACGGATTCGACTCCTGGGATCTCGCCCACCTCTCGCTCGATCGTCATGACGCAGTGACCGCAGCTGATCCCGGGCACGTGCACGGTCTTCTCTTCCATTGTTCCACGACCTCCGCTGGCATGGATGTGCTCCCCCATACACCTATAACGTCATCGGTGCTCAGGACAACCGCGTCGAGCAGGGCCTGGCCCACATCTACTGGAAATCGGTGATCTTTGGCGGAAAAGGCTGGTCCGGGGCAGCGCCTGGAGGCGGACCGGGGGGAGCCTCGTGCACGGGGGGGTGGGGAGGCGGCTTGTGGGGCGGGTGCTTCTCGAGCCGCGGGGGCATGAGGCCCCTCTTCTTGGTGTGCGGCGGGCCTGGCGGCCGCTCCTTCCAGATCTCCATGAGCTTGGTCCGCTGCTCTGGAGTGAGGACCTTGCGGACCTTGAGCGGGGTGAGCACCTCGAGCTTGGCGCGCTCGGCGTGCAGCCCCGTGACCTCCTCGACCAGGGCCTCCACGGCCTTCTCATCGGGGTCGTCCGTCTCGAGCAGGGAACGGACCTGCTCCTCCTTGGCCTCGATCTGCGCGTTGATCTCCATCATGCGCCTGCGCGTCGGCTCGATGATGTCCCAGATCCTGTCCACCTGCTCGTCCGTGAGCTCCAGGGGCTTGCGCAGCTTGACGAGCATCTCCGGATGCATCCCCCTCGGTGGCGGCGGTCCGTGACGCAGGCCCGGCGGCGGTGGGCCATGCTCGCCGGGCGGCGGTCCGGGCCGGGCGAGGATGACGATCACGAGGGCGATCGTCGGAAACGCGATGGCGGCGATGATCGCCGTCCAGGCTGCTCGGCTCATCGTTTCGACTCCTGTTCGGTCTGCTCGAGGAGAAGGTCGCTCACCGCCCGGAGCGAGTCCGGGAGCATGACCTGCGTGGCCTCGGTCATGGTCTGCGTGGATTCGGCGGCGGCGTCCGCGTCCGCCACCTCGGCGGCCGCGTGGAAGATCCCGAAGTAGATGATGAGAGCCGCCGCGCTCGCGGATGCCGACAGGAGCGGCGCGGCCCAGAGCGCCCACCTGCGACCGCGTGCCACGCGAACCGCGTCCCGTGCGATGGCCCGGATGCGCTCCGCCGGAGCGTCGACGTCCGCCCGAGCCGCACCGGCCATGGCCAGCGTCTCCTCCCTCAGTTTCCTGCAGCCGGAGCACCGCTCGAGGTGCTGCTGCACGGGCACGTCCAGCTTGCCGCCGGCCGCCGCCACGATCTCGATCTCGTGTTCATGACATCGTTTCGTCACGTCTCACCTCGCATCCAGGTCCTGAAGCTCTCTTCTCATCCTCCGCACGGCCTTGTGGATCGTGGCCTTCACGGTGCCCTCCGCGCAGCCCATGATCCCTGCAATCTCCGCGATGCCGAGATCGTGCACGTACCTGAGCACGAACGCGGTACGCTGCCGGTGGGGCAGGGCGAGGACGGCCCTCTCCAGCCGGGCGCGCAGGGCCGGGTCGCCGTGCGTGTCGGTGTGGACGTCCGCCCCCGGGTTCTCCAGCTCGGTCCGCCTTGTGCCCGCAATCCAGCGGCGCATCAGGAGGCGGTGCCTGCGGCACGAGTTGACCAGGATCCGCAGGAACCACGTCCTCAGGCTCGAATCGCCGCGGAATCCTGACAGCCCCCTGTACGCCTGGACGAAGGCGTCCTGCAGGGCGTCCTGCGCGAGCGTCCTGTCGCCCAGCATCCTCGTGGCGATGGACAGCGCGAGCGGTCCCACCTCGTCGGCGAGCTCCTCGATCCTGCGTGCGCTCTGCGCCCGGTCCTCGTTCATCAGGGCCGATGCTAGCGCAGATGCGGGGTCCGGACACTCCCAGGCCGTGGCGTCATGGTTGCTCATCCAGGAATAATGAGCGCCGGGGCCTGTGGGCGGTTTACCCCTGAGCGGCACAGAGCGGCACCCTCCGTGGCCGGCAGGGCAGGGTGGAGACGGGAGGCGTCGGCCGTGACAGGCCTCTTGGTGCACGTTAACTTATGGGATACATTGACCAATCGTGGAAAATCCACGAGTGGGCACGCTGCTTGCGTTGCAGGGGTGGATGACGAAAGCGAGGCTCTCATGAGGATCATCGGACGCTTGCAGGCACCTCTTCTCGCGCTCATGCTGACGGGATGCACCGGCTCCACGTCGACAACCGGCGTGCCCGACGGCGGCACGGACGCTCCTTCCGATGCAGCCGATGCGGTCAGCGACGCGACCGGCGAGTGCGCGACGGACGCGGACTGCGTCGTGGCCGACCCCTACGACTGCTGCAGCGGCTGTCCCCTGATCATGCCGCGAAGCGAGCTTGGCGAGCACGCGTGCTTCCAGGAGCGGGACGTTGCCTGGCCGGATCCGCCTCCCATCGAGTGCCTTGCCGACTGTTTTGCCTGCCCCGTGTGCTACCCCCAGCCTCTTTCGGCGGTGTGCCGTGCGGGCGTGTGCGTCGAGGACGAGACGGGGTGCCCGGGTCCCGGGTCCGGTGAGGTCGTCGACGTCTCGCCCGCCGAGGTGGCCGCGGATCCGGATGCGTTCTCGGGCAGGACCGTGAGGATGAGCGGCTCCACCATGGCCCGGTGGCCGGCCTGCGACGACTGGTGCCCGGGCGGCGAGGACTGCTGCCAGGCATCGCTCTACCTGGACGGAGTCGTCCGCCTGGAGGGCCGGCCATGCGAGGCCTCGTTCGCGTGCACGGCCGACGACCCCTGCCCCGACGAGTGGAGCTGCCCCTTCTTCCCGGAAGGGGATCACTACGAGATGACGGGCGAGGTGCGTGCCGGATCGAGGTGGGAGCCTCCATCTCTGCGCGTGGTCGGCGTGCGTGAGATCGATCCCGTGGGATATGGCGGCCGGTACGACCTCCTGGTGACCAGGGCGGACGTCTGGGCGGAGGAGCCCGGAGTGGACTGCCTGCCCGGCGTGTCCGTCGGGGACACCAGCGGGATGACCGTCGCAGACGCAGGGGGTGAGCTGATCGTCCACACCTCCCTTTTCGGCTGCTCCGAGTTCTGGGGCTCGAGGGACTGGAGCGCGTTCGAGGCCTGGGTCCCCATCGACTGCGACGGGTGCTGCTGCGACTTCTGGATCGATGGCTCGTTCGGCGAGGATTCGCTGAGCGGGACGTACCATGGATGGGACGGCATCTGCCGCGTGGAGATCGACTTCGAAGGAGAACGCTCATGAGGAACTTCTGCCTGATCCTGATCCTCTTCGCCTCTGGCTGCCATGACTCGACCGGCCTGACCGGAAGGCCGGACGGCAGCGTGGACGCTCCCACCGACGGGGCCGCCGACGTGGTCCACGACGCGCCGGTGGCGTGCGAGAGCCTGTGGGACTGCAACCCGGGCATCCCCTGCGGGGACATGGTGCCGTGCATCGACGCCAGGTGCAGGCCCGACGCGGAGCACGTCTGGATCGAGTGCCCGGAGTACCCCTGCACGAGCGATGCGGACTGCATGGTGGCCGACCCGTACGACTGCTGCAACGGCTGCCCCGTCGTGGTGCACCGCGACGAGCTATGGGAGCACGAGTGCCACTACGAGAGGGGACGGACGATCGGCGTGATCCCCGACGACTGCATGATCCTGTGCTACGCATGCCCCGAGTGCTACCCGCAGCCGCTCAGCGCGGTGTGCCGCGGCGGCGTGTGCGTGGCCGGCGAGGAAGGGTGTCCATACACGGGAGACGACGAGCCCCTGGAGGTGGAGACCGCGGACGTCATCGCGGATCCGCTCGCCCACGCGGGCGGCACGTACACGATGCGTGGCACGGTCCTGTCGCTGTTCACGGACTGCTTCGAGACCTGCCTGCCTCCCGAGCCGTGCTGCATGGCGAGCCTGTACCTGGGCGGCCGGATCCGCCTGGACGGTTCTCCCTGCGAATCGAGCATGCTGTGCTGGGCCGATGGGTCCTGCCCGGACGGGTGGGACTGCCGCGAGTTCGAGGAGGGAGGCTCATAGGAGGTGACGGGCGAGGTGCGCGTCTCGGACCACCAGGCCTCGATCTGGGTCGAGGGCATCCGTGAGGTGGAACCGTCCGGCGTAAGCGGCGCCTTCGACGTGAGGATCGACGCCGTCGCGGTATGGTCGGATGATCCCGGTATCGACTGTGTCCCCCTGATCGGCGTGGGCGAGTCGGGCCTCGTCGTGCTGGCCGATTCGGGCGCGATGGTCATGGCCACGGCGAACTTCATCGACACCTCGTGGTGCACCACCTACACCGGCCGCGCGACCGGCTCCTCGTTCGAGGTCTGGCTCGACATCGACTGCGAATACTGCGACTACAGGTTCAGCGGCGTGGTGGACGACGGCGGGATCGCGGGCACCTACCACGGCTTCGACGGCGTCTGCCACACCGAGGCGGAGTTCTCCGGCACGCGACGCTGAGCATCCATCTCCCCTTGACCGTCCAGCGGTTTTCTCTGTAGTCACGAGATGAGGTCATGGCCGAGATGAAGGAGCAGGGTTCCACGGCGCGCGACGTCAGGCGCGTCACGCTCTGGGGAGCCGTCGTCAACGTCCTGCTCGCGGTGCTCAAGATCGTCGGTGGCAAGCTGAGCGGGTCCATCGCGCTCGTTGCAGACGGCGTCCACTCTCTGTCCGACCTGCTGACGGATCTGGTCGTCGTCGTGGGCGTCTCCCTCGGCGCGCGCCCTCCCGATGACTCGCATCCCTACGGGCACGGCCGGTTCGAGACGCTGGCCGCCATCATCGTGGCCCTCTCGCTCGTCGGCGTCGGGATCTACCTGGCCTGGGAGGCCTCCTCTTCCATGCTCGTCCACCATCAGAAGAGCTACCCCGGCCAGGTGATGGTCATCCTCGCCCTCGTGTCGATTGCGGCCAAGGAGGCCATCTACCGGGTCACGAGACGCGTCGCGCGAAGGACCAAGAGTCCCGCCGTCCTGGCGAACGCGTGGCACCACAGGTCCGACGCCCTGTCCTCTGTCGCCGTTCTCCTCGGCGGCGCGGCCGGGATGCTAGGCTTCCCCCACGGGGATCACGTGGCGGGCATCGTCGTCGGGCTCATGGTCGTGATCGCCGGCGGGAAGATCGCGCTCGACGAGGTCTCCGAGATCCTCGAGAAGGGCGTCGACGAGGCCATGCTCGCGGGGATCCAGGCCGTGCTCGACAGGCACCCGGAGGTCAAGAGCTGGCACAAGCTGCGCACGCGCAAGCTGGGCCGCGAGGTGTTCGCGGACGTGCACGTCCTGGTCGAGCCCGATCTGAGCGTGCGGCAAGGCCACGCCATCGCGGACGAGGTGGAGGCGGAGCTGCGCACGGCCACGAAGGATCCCATCAACATCTCGATCCACATCGAGCCCTTCGACGAGGACGGGGGAGATCAATCCCTGCCTCCGAGCGTGGGACGCGCAGGGCGCTCGTCACGGTGAGCTTGCCCGCTATCGCGGCTTCCTGAGCGATGCGGTGGCCGCCTCGTCCACCTTGCCCGTCGCGGGATCGAGGACCACGCCGTAGTCCTGCCTCGTTCTCTCGATGCTCACGTAGCCATCGGCCACGTCGGCGGCGACCTTCTCGGGGTCGCGCTCCATGGGATCGCCGTAGCCTCCGCCTCCGGCCGCGTCCATGACCACGGTGTCGCCGGGCTGGAGCTGCGTGAGGCCGTAGGGGTTGCCTCTCTCGCCGTTGACGAGGAACCGGGCCTTCGCGCCGTCACGGCCGCCGAAGAGCCCCTGGGGGGGGTAGCGGAAGCGGCCGGACTGGATGCCGAGGTTCACCGGCCCGAGGGGAGCGTACCTGTCGTCCGGGACGCGGAACACCACGCGGCGCCCCAGCCCTCCCCTGGTCCTGCCCGGACCGCCCGAATCCTGGAGGAGTTCGCGGCTCTCGACCAGCAGGGGAGTGTCGTTCTCGAGGATCTCCACGGGCGTGTTGGCCCCGTTGGCCGGGAAGATGTAGTCGTGGTCGCCGTCGCGCTGCAGGCTGGCGCCCAGGCCTCCGCCGCGGATGATCACGCTGTGCCAGGGTCGGCCGTCGCCCCGCTTGCCGTAGAACACGTTCATGGTGGCGGGCGTGCCGCCAGAGGCCGCGATGACCTTCCCGGGCATGGCCTGCGCCAGGGCCCGGTAGACGATCTCGGTGAGGAAGTGGCCGATCTGCATGCGCGCGGCGACCGCCACCGGGAACGTGCAGTTGACCACGCTTCCCTCTGGCGCCCTCATGGCGATGGGTGCCGTGCACCCGTCGTTGTTGGGCATGTCCGGGTCGAACATGGACTTCACTGCCATGAACACGTAGGCGTAGGTGAAGTTGTAGACCACGTTCCCCCCCCAGCCCACGTGCGGGGAGGACCCATCGAGGTCCACGGTGATGTCGCTGCCCTTGACCTCCACCGCGGCCTTGATGACCACGTCCTCGCGCCCTTCCATCTGCTCGATGATGCCCTCGGCCCTGTAGACGCCGTCCGGCAGCTTCTCGATGGCCTCGCGCATGCTCTTCTCGGTGCGGCCGATGATCTCGTCGGCCAGGTCGTCGAGCCCGTCGAGGCCGCTGTCCTGCAGCATCTGGCAGATCTGCTCCGCGCACACGTGGTTCGCGGCGATCTGGGATCGGATGTCGCCGATCACCTCGTCCGGCGTGCGCACGTTCCAGCGGATCATCTCGAACACGGCCTCGTTGGGCTCGCCGGCCTCGTAGAGCTTGACGAGGGGGATGAACAGGCCGTCCTCGTACACGTCGTGGTTGTCCGAGGAGACGCGACCGCCGATGTCCGAGTGGTGGAAGACGCAGGCCGTGAACGCCGTCAGCCTCTCCTCGAAGAAGATGGGGCTGATGACGCACACGTCGTTGAGGTGCCCGGCAAGGGCCCAGGGGTCGTTCGTGATGTAGACGTCTCCCGGCCTGTGGCCGTCCTCGGGCAGCTTTGCCACCAGGTTCTTGATCCCCAGGGCCATGGCGCCCGACTGACCAGGAGTGGCAAAGGTGCCCTGCGCGAGCTCCCTGCCCCTGCGGTCCGTGAACATGCAGGTGTAGTCGTGTGCGTCCCTGAGCAGGCTCGAGAACGCGGTGCGCGAGACCGTGGAGTCGGCCTCGTCCACGATCGAGATCAACCTGCGCCAGAAGATCTCGAGGGTGATGGGATCGAACCTCGCGCTCATCGTGCACCTCCCATCTCCATCCAGATGAACCCGTACTCGTCCACGGAGATGGTCGTATCCTCTCCGGCGATCACGGTCGACTCCCTCTCCTCGATGATCGCCGGCCCCTGGAACCGTGCGCCCGGCCCGAGCCTGTAGCGGTCGTAGACCGTGAAGGGGATGTACGCGCCGGCGAGTCCGGAGTACGCCTCGCGCGTGCCCTTCCTCGCGTCCTCGAGCGAGCCGCCGCTGTCGATCTTCGGCAGCTCGAACCGTCGCTCGGGCAGGCTCGCGCGCACCTTGAAGTTGATGAACTCCGCGGGGGAGTCGGGGTAGGTCCGGCCGTAGAGCTTCTTGTAGATCTTGTCGAACCGGTCCCGAATCGTCTTCTTCTCGACCTTCGTGAAGTCTCTCTCCGGGATCGCGATGTTCGTCTCCGAGCCCTGTCCGACGAAGCGCACGTCCACGGATCTGGAGAAGGTGATCTTCTCCCGGGCGCCCGATCTCTCGAGTGTCCGGGTGGAGTCGGCCTCCAGGTTCTGGAACACTGACTCGATCTCCTCGAAGTCCGCCTCCTCGAGGCCCACCTTGTGGCTCCTGACGAGGTCGAACGCACGCGGGGCCGTGAAGAAGCCCAGCGCGGAGCCCACGCCCGCGTTGGGGGGCACGAGCACCCTGGGCGCCCCGAGCTTCCTGGCGAGCCCGCAGGCGTGCACCGGGCCGGCCCCGCCGAACGCTGCCAGGGTGACGATCTTCGGGTTGCCGCCCTTCTCGGCGATGTGCGTCTTGGCCGCCGCGGCCATGGTCTCGTTGATGATGTCGTGGATCCCCCACACTGCCTGGATGAACTCGACGCCCAGCGGCTTCGCGATCCTCTCCTCGATGGCCCTGCGGGCTCCTTCCTTGTCCAGCTTCATCTCGCCGCCCAGGAAGTAACCCTCGTCCAGGTATCCCAGGAGCAGGTCGGCGTCCGTGACGCACGGGTCCACGCCGCCGCGGCCGTAGCAGACCGGCCCGGGGTCCGCACCGGAGCTGTCGGGGCCCACCTGCAGCGTCTCGAGCCGGCTCACTCGTGCGATGCTCCCGCCTCCGGCCCCGATCTCCATGAGGTCCACCACGGGCACCTGGATGGTGAGTCCGCTGCCCTTCATGAACCTCTGCACGCGGCCCACCTCGAACGTGGGAACCACACCGGCCACGCCTCCCTGGATCAGGCACGACTTGGCCGTGGTGCCGCCCATGTCGAAGCAGAACATCTCCGGGATGTCGAACAGCTTTCCGTAGTACTGGCCAGAGATGACCGCGGCCGTTGGCCCGGACTCGATGATGCGCACCGGGTACTCGGCTGCGGTTTCCACCGACGTGATCCCCCCGCTCGAGAGCATGATGAAGAGCTTGCCCCTCGAGCCCAGGTCCTCGAGCCTGTCGGAGAGCTTCCTGAGGTAGCGGCCGGTGAGCGGCTTGACGTACGCGTTGGTGACAGTGGTGCTCGTCCTCTCGTACTCGCGGATCTGCGGCAGCACGGCGAAGGAGATGGAGACCGAGATCTCCGGCGCCACGTCCTCGATGATCATCTTCAGCCTGAGCTCGTGGGCCGGGTTCTCGAACGAGTTGATGAGGCACACCGCGATGGACTCGACGCCCGCGTCGATGAGCCTCTGGACCACGGTGCGGGCCTCATCCTCGTCGAGGGCCTTGAGCACCGTGCCATCGGAGCGCATCCTCTCGTCCACCTCGAGCCTCAGACAGCGCGGCACGAGCGGCTGCGGGAACTCGGCGAACACGTCGTACGGCGCGTAGCGGATCTCCCGGCCCAGCTCCAGCACGTCCCTGAAGCCCTTCGTCGTGATGAGCCCCGTTCGTGCGCCCTTCCTCTCGATGATCGAGTTGATGACCAGCGTCGTGCCGTGGATGACCTCGTCGGTCCGGTCCACGAATCCGGGGAGCCCTTCCTGGAGCTCGCGGATGCCGTGCTCCACCGCGTCCGAGGGATCGCTCGGGGTGGTCAGGCACTTGTTGATGTGGATCTCGCCGGTGCGGTCGTCGAGAAGCACGAAGTCGGTGAACGTGCCTCCGATGTCGCAGCCCAGCCGGTAGAACCTCTCGGACATGGATGCCTCCCTCAGGGACTCAGGAGTTTATCTCCAGTGGAAGCTGCGGACAACAGGACCGTCAGGGGCAGGGGTCGATCACGTTGAAGTAGACCTCGTAGTTGCTGGTCCGGTAGTCCTTCCAGGTCAGGCCGTGGACGCTCCCCGTCCAGGCGGTGAGCGGTTGCTTGGACCACTGCGAGGCGTTCGTGACACGGAACTCGCCGGTCAGTGGTGTGCCCGTCGCTGAGATCCGCATGAAGTAGACCTCGGTGTCGATGATGAGCCTGTTGTCGTCCCAGAGGACGCCGAACTCCGTGCCAGTCCAGGCGACGTGGGGATTGACCGAGGTCTCCGCGGCCGTTGAGATCCTCACCTCTGAGCCGATGATGGTGCCAGTGGGCGTCGCTCGATCGAAGTAGATCTCGTAGTCCCCGTGTCTCCGGTCCTGCCAGGCGAAGCCGAACTCGCTGCCCGTCCAGGCGAGCGAGACGATCGCGGAGTACTGGCCGTCGTCAGCCGTGATGTTCCTCTCGGACCCGATCTCCGTCCCGTCGGCGTCCAGGCGTGCGAGGAAGATCTCGTGGGTGGCCAGCCTGCCGTCGTTCCAGGCCACGCCGAACTCGCTGCCGGTCCAGACGAGGTCGGGGGAGTTGCACGTGTATGTGCCGGACGCGACCCCCGTGTCCGACCCGATCTTTGCCCCGTCCGCGTCCAGCAGGGCGAAGCGGACAGAAGTGTACATGGAGCGCTCTTCCCAGGTCACGCCGAACGTGCTTCCCGTCCATGCCATCTGGGGGTACAGGGAGTCGTTCGTCGTGGTCGAGACACGCGTCTCCGTGCCCATCTTCGAGCCTGCCGCCGAGATGCGGACGAAGTAGACCTCCGTGTCCGTGTGCCGTGTATCGTGCCAGGCTAGGCCGAACTCGCTGCCCGTCCAGACGATGGCGCTTTCATCGGACTGGTCTGCATGGGCCGTCACGTTCAGGTCGGTGCCGGTGCGAGAACCGGTGTGATCGAGCCTCGTGAAGAAGATATCCATGTCGCCCGAGATATATTCCGTCCAGGAGAGCCCGAACTCGCTGCCGGTCCATGCGATGAAGGGCTGCTCCGAGCGCTCGCAGCAGGTGGTGACTCGCACGTCGCTCATCGTGGCGACCGGCGTGCCGCACGACGATGACTCCTCCCCGCCCATGTCCAAGGGTGCGTCCACCTCGACGATGTCGCTCGTGTCGGGAGCGTCGAGATCCGGGGTCGGGTCGGAAACCGGATCGGCGACCGGGTCCTCGGGGGGATCCGGCGGGACGTCGGCGTCCGGCTCCATCGTCTCGTCGACGGGCACGTCCTCTTCTACGTCGTCCTCCGTCTCGTCCGTGGGAACGTCGGGATCGGAGGTCTCGTCCGCCGGATCGTGCAGGTCGGCGGCGTCCGGATCGTCCGTCTCGTCCAGGGGCAGGTCGGGATCGCTTTCTGCGGTCACGTCCAGGTCCGATCCCGAGTCCTCCGTGCTCGTGTCCTGCGGCTGCTTCTTGGGGAAGCCGAGAAGCGAGGAGCAGCCCAGGGCGGCGAGTGCGAGGGCGATGACCAGGTGCTTCATCAGAAGACGCCCCCGAGACTCAGCGTCAGGGAATCCGGAGAGGGCGAGAACAGGAGGGAGAAGTCGTAGGTGCCTTCCTTCTCGAAGTCCGTGAAGAAGGCCATCACGAGGGTCGAGACGGCGGCGGCCCCCGCGATCCCCAGGAGGATGTCCGTTGTCAGGGCGAGCTTCATGCCCTTCTCCCGCTCGGACTCCCATCCGTCGTCATAGCTCAGGCCGGAGTACTTATCCTTCTGCTTCAGGGCCAGGCCGCCCGTGATGGCAGCGGAGATCCCGAGGACCGCGGTGAGGCCCGCCATCGACCAGAACGCGGCCGCGGGTAGCTTCTTTCTCTCCCCCTTGGGTTCCTCGGGCTTCGGTCCGGCCGGCTCCTTCTGCGGGGCGGCGAGGTCGACCTCGACGATGATCTCCTGGCCCCCGGGGAGCTCTATCTTCTGCTTGTGCGGCGGATGGCCGGGCGCATTCACCTCTATCGTGTGCTCGCCCACCTCGAGCTTGATCTCCCACGTCTCGGACTCCCAGCCGTCAAGGA
>JAFDER010000322.1 GCA_019310245.1 Deltaproteobacteria bacterium | reverse complement strand
GGGCAAGTACGTCGGAGGCGGGGTCATCATCCCGTTCTCGGGGGCGTCCGACTCGGCGACCGACGAGAACCAGGAACGCGTCGTGTTCAACAACCTCGGCCTCTGGCTCCGCTTCGCGGGCGCCAAGGAGGTCGGAAGCGTGGAGCTGAGGTTCGGCGGCGCGCTCACGGTCAACCTTCCCACCGCCACCAGGGTCAACTGGAACGACTGGGGCGGCATCGACAAGAACTACCTGCCGGCGGTGGGAGCCCTGTACTCGGACTACTACCACCACGGGCGCGCGTACCCCGACCTGCAGAACACGTTCAAGGCCTCGATCCGGCCCGACGTGGACTTCGGCGTGCGGATCGGGATGCTCAGCTTCCAGCTGGAGGTGGGCTTCGACTTCATCATCCTCGGCGAGGCATTCAACCCGGACCCCTTCTGGCGGACCAGGATGGACATGGACGAGGTCTACCTCTTCCATCTGGGCTTCGGGGCCGCGCTCCAGCCGCTGCCATGGCTCCAGCTGGGAATGGAGCTGACGAGCGTGATCGAGCTCTCGGGCGTGAGCGGCCAGACCTGGGGCTACAACCGAGACGAGGTGGGCGATCCGCCCGGCAGCGAGGCCTTCCTCACGCCGACGCTCTCCGTGCTCCTGCCTGCCGGAGAGTCGGGCTCGGGCTATCTGACCCTGGGCCTGCGCGTCCCGCTCGGCGAGGTCGGCTCGCGGGCGGGCAGCCTCCAGCTCGATCCCATCCTGATCGTGGCCACGGGATTCCGGTTCCACTAGCAAACCCGGCAAATTTTCGAATTTCCGGGCTGTCTATTGTTGATCGAGAAGGACGGCCACGCTAAACTCTGCAATGGTAGCGATACGATGAGCTTCACCTGTCCACACTGCGGCCAGCCGCACGAGTCCGGCACGACGGTCTGCCCCGCCTCGAGCGAGACCATCAGCCCGGGATACCAGTGGGTGGGCCGGACGATCGCCGAGAAGTACGAGATCCTCAGCCTCCTCGGCGAGGGAGGCATGGGCGCCGTCTACATGGCGAAGCACACCGCCGTGGGCAAGCGCTTCGCCATCAAGCTCCTGCACGAGCAGTTCGTCCACCACACCGAGATGGTGGCGCGGTTCATGCGCGAGGCCCGCGCCGCAGGCGAGGTGGGCCACGACAACATCATCGAGGTCTACGACATCGGCAAGGAGCCCTCGGGCTCGGTCTACATGGTCATGGAGGTCCTCGAGGGCTACTCGCTCGAGGATGTGGTTCACGCGTGCCCCATCCCGCCGCCCCTTGCCACGTACATCCTCCTCCAGGTCCTCTCGGTCCTGGAGGCCGCCCACGCCCACGGCATCGTCCACCGCGACATGAAGCCGGACAACGTGTTCCTCACGACCATGGCCGGACAGCCCAACTACGTGAAGGTCCTCGACTTCGGCATCGCGAAGATCAAGGACGCCGAGGGGGGGCACGGGCTCACCCAGACCGGAACGATGATGGGCACGCCCTACTACATGTCCCCGGAGCAGGCCCGCGGCGCCAAGGACATCGACCACCGGACCGACCTGTACGCCTGCGGCGTCATGTTCTACCAGATGCTCACGGGAAAGTTCCCGTTCGAGGCGCCCAACATCCCGGCCCTGCTCGTGAAGATCACCTGCGAGGACCCCGTCCCGGTCCAGCAGATCGACCCGCAGATCCCGGCCGAGCTCGCCACCTCGATCGAGAAGGCGATGGCCAAGGAAGTGGACGTGCGGTTCCAGACCGCCGCCGAGTTCGGCGAAGCCATCCGGGCCTTCGCCGCCCAGGACGTGGCGCTCCAGGGGCTCGCCGCGGCGAAGCCGGCCTTCGACACGGGCGCACCGGTCACGGGGGCCGGACAGACCACGCCCATGGGATGGACCGACACCGGGGAGACAGTGGAGAGGCCGCGGCGCACGGGCCTCGTGGTGGGCCTCATCGTCGCGATCCTCTTGCTCGCGGGCGCAGCCACGTTCGGCGGTCTCGTCGTCACGGGCGTCATCAGCGGGAAGGCCCCTTCCGTGGACGTGCAGACCACCCAGCCGCCTCCGGAGATCGGAGCTGAGACGGAGGCCGTGGAGACGGTCGAGTTCAAGGTTGTCGCCGATCCCCAGGAGGCCGTGATCACGCTCGACGGCGTGAAGCTCGAGGGCAATCCCGTGTCCCTGGAGATGGACAGGAGCACGAGCTCGAAGCTCCTCAGGATCACGGCCGAGGGTTTCGAGGAGTACAAGGGGTGGATCAAGCTGGACACGGATTTCACGAGGACGATCACGCTGGAGCCCGTCGCCTCCGTGGATGGCGGGTCGAAGAAGGGCGGCAAGAAGAAGGGTGGCAAGAAGGGAAAGGGCGAGACGAAGGGCGAGCCGCCTGCCGTCCAGCCGGAGCCCGAGACCAAGCCCAAGAAGGGCGGCAAGACCAAGGGCGCGATCGACGAGGACAATCCCTACAAGTAGCGGGCCGACTCCTCACATCATCCCGACCGGCTTTCTGAAATGAACGTCTGGCACGTCTACATCTCCCTCCTCGTGGTCAGCCTCGTGGCCAACCTCCTGCTCGCGAGCGCCATCCTCGTACTGGATCCGCGCAACAAGCTCAACCGGCTGTACGCGATCCTCGCGCTGTGCATCTCGCACTGGGCCCTCATGAAGCTCGGCATCGCCTTCTCGATGACCGAGGACGCGGCCTCCCTGTTCTACAGGCTCTCGTCTCTCGGCTGGTGCTTCATGCCCCCGCTGTTTCTCCACTTCGCGCTGAGATTCACGAACAGCCACCGCAGGGGATGGTCCCTGTGGGCGCCGAGAGCCGCCTACGGAGTCTCCGCGTTCCTCGTGATCAGCCTGTGGATCGACGACTGGATGCTCCTGGGCATGACGATGGAGCCGTGGGGCTACGCGGACATGCCCGGGCCGCTCTACCGGCTCGTCTTCCAGCCCTTCCTCCTGGCCTGCTTCCTCTTCGGCCTCTTCGAGCTGGCGCGGTTCGCCCGCCGCTCCAGGGTCATGGAGGAGAAGGCCAGGGCCGCCCTCGTGTTCCTCGGCCTCCTCGTCCCCCTCACCGTCGGCGCCATCACGGACATGATCCTGCCGAGCTTCGACATCTACGTCTTCGAGCTGGCCGTTCCGCTGACCACGCTCAACGCGGCCATCATCGCCTTCGCGATGCACCGCTACAGGTTCCTCAACATCACGGTCGAGTTCGTGGCCTCCACGATCATCGACACGATGGGCGACTTTCTCATCGTGCTCGACAGCAACGGCAAGATCCGTCTCGTCAACCCGGCGACGAGCCAGCTGCTCGGCCACCGCGAGGACGAGCTGGTGGGCCTGCAGATCGACGACGTCTTCAAGAACAGGTCGTTCGAATCGGATCTGATGACCGTGCTCGACGCCAAGGGAACGGAGGCCACCGAGGAGGAGATCTTCACGAAGGCGGGTGCGCCCATCGCCGTCAGCATCTCGACCTCGCCCCTGAGAGACAACCGAGGCTCCGTGATCGGATACGTGATCGTGGGCAAGGACGTCAGGCGCCAGAAGGAGCTGATCGCACAGATCGAACGCGCGAGGAGGGAGCTTCAGGAGCTGGCGGTGCGCGATCCCCTCACCGACCTGTACAACCGGCGCCACCTCATGGTGAGGATGAAGGAGGAGCTCCTGCGCTCGAGCAGGTACGAGCACCCCTTCTCGGTCATCATGATCGACCTCGACAGGTTCAAGGAGGTCAACGACGAGCACGGGCACGAGGAGGGGGACCGGGTGCTCGAGCTCATCGCGAAATCCCTGAGGTCACAGGTCAGGAGCACGGACACCGCCGCACGCTACGGCGGGGACGAGTTCGTGGTCGTCTTCCCCGAAACCACGATGGAGCAGGCGATCGCCAGGGCCGCCAGGATCAAGGACTCCATCGCCGGCGAGGCCCTGCCAGAGAAGTACTCGTTCGTGACGGCCAGCCTCGGGATCACCACGTTCGATCCGGCAGGCCCCCCCATGGACGAGGTGGAGCTGCTCCGCCAGGCGGACCGGGCGCTGCTCGTGGCCAAGCGGACCGGGAAGAACCGCTACATCCACATCGCGACTGTCGACTAGCCCCCTCCATGACCCTCCCACCGTGGCCCTGAAAAGCATGTCGAAGGGCCACGACTTCCCGGAAGGCGCTGTGGGTACCATGGCGATATTGATGTGGAGCTAGGCGTCGGACTTCCTGGCGGCCCAGTAGGTGGCGTCCGGCGTGGTGAGCGCGAGGCGGAAGACGTCGCCCTGGGTGTTGACGATGCCCGGCCTGCGCAGATCGGGAAGGACCTGCACGTCGAAGATCTCGTCCACGGACGCCTCGTACTTGAGCGCTCCCACCACCGAGCCCGTGGGCAGGTGCAGGATCGTGACGCCGGAGTGCTGCGCCTTCTCGGCGATGGGCAGGTCCTTGAACGTGGAGGAGTTCCCTCGGAGCCGCCGGAGTGCTGCGCCTTCTCGGCGATGGGCAGGTCCTTGAACGTGGAGGAGTTCCCTCGGAGCCGGGAGAGGGCGATGAAGAGGTAGTCGCCGCACCGCGACATGCCGCGCACGAAGCCCTCGAGCCTGTTGACCACCTCGTACGAGCCCTTCTCTGGATCCGCGCACGCCACCTCCCCCGTGGCAGAGAGCAGAAAGTAGAGCTTGCCGTCGTAGATCCTCGGCGAGTGAGGCATGGGCAGGTCCGAGAGCACGATCTCCCCGCCGGGCACGCGCATGAGGACGCCGCCTCCCGGCAGGCCCTCTCTCCAGGACTGGGGTCCATCTGCCTGACCGAGGGCCGTCACCCACAGCGGGGCACCGTCGCTCATCGCGAGACCGTTGAGGTGGCAGCGATCCTCGGAGGCCATCCTCGTGATGAACGGAGGCTTCCACATCGGTACGAAGCTGTGGCGGTCGTTCAGCAGGGCGAGGCACGAGAACGACGTGACCACGGCCCAGAGGCCCTCTTTGCCCCACGCGAGGCCGTGGATGTCCACGTGGCCCGTGTAGTACGTGGCCCGCGGAACGTAGAGTCCGTCGTACGTGTACGGCTGCTTCGGATACCTCGACGCCAGCCCGGGGGAGTTCGCGAGCACCACCACCTCGTCCTTGGCGGCGATGGCCATCCGGGGCCCCTCGGTCCCCATGGCCATGGCGTGCACGAACGTCCTCGGCAGCTGGATGAGGTTCTCCTCGTCCCTGGCGCTGATGAAGACGACCTTGCCGGCCTGGTAGGTGGAGACCGCGACCGTGCATCCCAGCTTCCAGAGCAGCTCGGGCACGTTCGGGGTACAGGTCAGCGAGAACGGGGGTGGTGGCTCGTTCATGGCCATGAGTTTGAGCGATGGCGGGGGCTTGTCAAGCGGTCCGGATCAGGGGTGGGTCACCTGGTGCCGGAGCGAGCACAGCTTCCACTTCTCGTCCTCGAAGGTGAACTCGAGCCTGAAGGTCTCCTCCACGGCGCAGGAGGTGGTGGTGGCGTCCACGATGGCCACCTCGCCGCTCGTCTCCGTGGTGACCTCGTACTCGCAGCTCTTGGGGCCGAGCCTGACGCTCGTGGGCCGGTGGAGGATGGAGATGCCACGCAGTAGATCGCGGATCGACGAGCGGTCCACGAGGTCGCCGAGCCTCTCGAACTTCTCCTCCTCCGTGGACCGGGAACCCCCGCGCACGATGAGCGTGTTGAACTCGAAGGGCATGCAGGTGTGCTCCGCGATGTAGTCGAACTCCTCGCCCCTCCACGCCTTCCTGTACTTCTTGGCGAACGGGTAGAACGTGGCGGGCGAGCCCCACGGGCACTCCCCGACAGAGGTCATCTCCTCC
>JAFDER010000321.1 GCA_019310245.1 Deltaproteobacteria bacterium | reverse complement strand
GTGAAGATCATCCGCAACACGGGGCTCGGCTACAATTCCGATCTCGAGCACCTCGAGACGCAGCTCGAGGAGTTCATCATCTGGCTCAGGGACAACGGCAGAATCTAGGGCATGAACGTCACGCTGTTCCTCACGCGCAGGTGCAATCTGGCCTGCGACTACTGCTACGAGAGCCAGACGGGCGGAACGATGAGCGCGGAGACGCTCGAGAAGGCTGTGAGGTTCTCGACGTTCGACGGCCGGCCGGTGGTGAGCGTGGTGTTCTTCGGCGGCGAGCCCTTGCTGGAGAAGGGGCTCATCGAGCACGGCATCACGTTCTGCAGGAAGCACGAGAAGGAGTCGAAGACGTTCTTCCACCTGAAGATCTCGACGAACGGCGTGCTCCTCGACGAGGAGACGGTGGAGCTGTTCCAGGGTGCGGGGATGCTGGTCTCGCTGTCGTTCGACGGGTGCCGGAGCGCGCACGATGCGCACAGGAAGCTGGTGGGCGGGCAGGGCACGTTCGAGATCGTGGACAGGGCGGCCGGGCTCCTGATGGAGAAGCTGCCGCACTCGACCGTGGTCTCGGTGGTCACCCCGCACAACGTGGGGGACCTGTACGAGTCGGTGGAGTTCCTGTTCGGCAAGGGCTTCAGGTACGTGATCGCGGAGCTCGACTACACGGCCGCGTGGGACGTGGATTCGATGAAGGTGCTGGAGAAGCAGTACAGGAGGATGGCGAAGCTGTACATCGAGAGGATGGGCAAGGGGGATGACTTCTACCTGTCGGTGTTCGACGAGAAGATCTCATCGCACGTGAGCGGCGGGTACAGGAAGAACGAGCGGTGCGAGATGGGGCACCACAACGTGGCGATCGCGCCGGACGGGACGATCTACCCGTGCATCGAGTTCGTTGGGATGGGCGAGGAGTGGGCGATCGGCCACGTGGATACAGGCATCGAGGAGGGGGCGAGGGACAGGATCTACGAGGAGAGCGAGGGCGAGAAGGAGCCGTGCACGGACTGCGCCATCAAGACGAGGTGCCGGAACTGGTGCGGGTGCATGAACATGAGGACCACGGGGACGCTCACGAAGATCTCGCCGGTGCTGTGCGCGCACGAGAGGATGGTGACGCCCATTGCCGACGAGATCGGCAACAGGCTCTACAAGAGGCGCAACCGGACCTTTCTCGACAAGTTCTACAACGCTGCCTATCCTTTCCTGTGCCTGTTCAAGGAGCAGAAGCGTTCATGAGCTGGAAGGGCAGGACGGCGGACATCGAGCGGCCTCCGATCGCGGAGATCAACGCGCTGGCCTCGGAGCTCGAGGGCCAGGGCCGGGATCTGGTGAACCTCGGGCAGGCGATCCTCGGCCTGCCTCCTCCGGTGAAGGCCGTGGAGCGGGTGAGGGAGTGGATCGAGAGCACTTCCCTGCACGTGTATGCGCCGGATCCGGGGCAGCCCGAGGCGAGGGAGGCCGTGGCCGGCTTCCTGCGGGAGAGGAAGGGCATCGAGGCCTCGGCGGACCGGGTGATCCTGACGTGCGGGGCGAACCAGGCCTTCGTGAACTCGATCCTGGCCGTGACGCGGCCCGGGGACGAGGTGGTGCTCATGGTGCCGGGCTACTTCGACCACGACTTCGCGGTCAAGCTGGCCGGGTGCGTGGTGCGGGAGGCTCCGCTGAGGCTCGAGGACGGGCGGTACGCGATCGACATCGAGGCTCTCGAGGCGGCGATGAACGAGCGCACGCGGGCGGTGGTCCTCGTCTCGCCTGGCAACCCGTCGGGCATGGTGGCCACGCGTCGGGAGACCGAGAGGCTGTGCGAGATGTGTGCACGGCGTGACGTGTGGCTCGTCTCGGACGAGGTCTACGACCTGCTGACGTTTCCGCCCGTCAGTCACGTCAGTCCCGCGAGCCTGGGGATCCACGAGAAGGTGATCGTGCTTGGCAGCTTCTCCAAGGTCTTCGCGCTCGCCTCGTGGAGGGTGGGCTACTACGCGGGGCCCGCGGACATGATCGAGGAGTCCATCAAGGTGCAGGACGCGCTCGTCGTGTGCGCTCCCGTCCCGTCGCAGGTCGCCGCGATGGGCGCGATCGAGAGCGTGGACGCCTACGTGCCCGCGGCGGTGGAGGCCCTGATCGAGCGGAGGGACGCCCTGATGGACGGACTGCGCGGCTGGTCGACGGTCGAGGCGCTGGCGCCGGAGGGCGGGACGTTCCTGCTCGCGCGGCTCGGCGTCGTCGACGACGTTGAGTTCTGCAAGGACCTGCTGAGGGAGACGGGCGTTGTCACCGTGCCGGGCAGTGCGTTCGGGGCGCCCGGCTGCGTGAGGATCTCGTTCGGCAACCAGCCGGCGGAGAGGATCGCCGAGGCCTGCGAGAGGATGAGGTCATTCTCGGCGTGAGCCCCGGCGCTCGAAGTAGACGAGGCTGGCGGCGAAGCACACGAGGCACAGGGCCGAGGTGAACCAGCAGAAGCCCTCGAAGAACTCCAGCTTCGAGAGCTGGGCGTGGCCGAACTTCTTGTACAGGATGACGACGATCGAGCCCGTGTAGCCCACGGCGTCGGTGAGGTAGATCGTGAACACGGCCGTGGCCACAGTGCCGAGAAGCGCGATGATGCGGTCGAAGAGCATCGCCCCGAACGGGACGTACGCGAGGTACAGGCCCATCCCGACGAGGGTCATCCAGACCGGCCCGGAGAGGATGCCGAGCTCGAAGCAGAGGGTGGCAAGACCGATGAGCGCGGCGCCGGTCATCATCATGGCGTAGATCACGCGCACGGCCGTGCGATTGTTGCGGAAGATCGTCAGGAATGCCAGCGCTCCCATCACCGAGAGGGCGATCAGCAGCTCGGGGGCGGCATAGACAACGGCCTGATCGCCGAGGTCGAACGTGCTCCAGATCTCCTTCGAGTAGTTGTCACGGTAGTCCCTGAGCGCCGTGAGGAAGAAGTACAGGATGACGAGGGGGAGCAGGCCGCCGAGGAAGCGCCTCAGGAAAGCGTACCGCGCCCTCGAGTCCATGGGCTCGCGCGCGGTCTTGAGGTCGACGTCCTGCCGGGAGGGTGGCGGGATCTGGTCGAGCAGCCACACCGCGGCGAGGAAGGGTGCCAGGAAGCACAGGCCCGTGACGAAGGGCATCCAGCGCTCGGGCACGCCGAGCCCGAGCCAGATCTGGCCCATGCTCTTGACGGCGCCGCTCGCGACGATGTACGAGCAGGACAGCCCGGCGCCCAGCAGGTCCGTGGTCCTGCGTCCCTCGAGGAACCCGAACACCAGCCCCCAGACCGCGCCGAGAGGCAGCCCGTTGAGCAGCAGGGCGATGGGCTGCAGGGAGGGTGGCAGCAGGCCCATGAGCAGGAGGGCGGCCTCGGCCCAGACGATCAGGACGACGAGAGCCACGGCCCTGCGGCGGGGCGGGATCTCGGAGCAGATCTTGATCCCCACGTACTTGGAGATCGTGTATCCGACGAGCTGGCTGATGATGAGCGCGTCCTTGAGGTCGAGCGGGCCCAGGCTCAGCCCGGCGTAGGCCGCAACGGCGTACGGCTTGCGGAAGCCGTACATGCAGAAGTATGCGGTGAACGCGGCCGCCACGACGTAGAGGTTGAAGACGAGGGGGGATGTGCGGCCGAGCCACGTACCCAGCCCTGAGGTCTTCTCCCGCAAGGCGGCGGCGTGCTACTTCGAGATCTCGCCCAGCAGCTTGAGGTTGTGCTGCGGCCAGGTCAGCTCGCCTGCGAGCGTCTCCTCGTCCACGTTGGAGGGGGCCACGATCTTCTCCTTGTTGACGAGGTCGGCGTTCTCCCACCACATCGTCGCCTCATCGAACTCGCAGAGCATCACGTGCGCCATGCCGTGGGTGATGTAGAGGTGGTAGAGGATGCGCAGGAAGAACGCCTTGTCCTCCTTCATGACCTCCTCGGGGCGGCGCTTCTGGTACTTGTCCCAGTTCTTCGTCATGAGCGTCTCGTTCGCCTTCCAGTCCTTGACGCGCTTCGAGTCCATGCGAAGGGTGGTGAACACGGTCTCGAGCAGGCCGGTGGTGAGGAAGAAGTACGAGCGCGAGCACATCAGCTGGATGTCCTTGTAGCCGAAGTACTTGAAGCCCGCGGGCTCGAGCGCCTCGGACACGAGCATCAGCTCGTGGCAGTCGCCGAGCCGTCCCTTGTCCAGGGCCATGAACGCGCCATCGCGCGTGAGCTTGCCGTTCATGGTGTTGCTCTTGATGGCGGCGAGGATCGAATCCACCGCCCCCGTGATGTCCTTGGTCTCGATCTGCGAGCGCGCCATCTGCTCGTGGAGCTTGGCCCCGCTCTTGCCGCTGTCCTTGGCCTTGAGGAAGAGCTTCACCGCATCCCGGTGCGATCCTTCGGACGCGAGCGCCTTGCCGGCCTCGAAGGCCGAGTCGGAGAGCTCGAAGTCCTTGATCGGATCGACCTCCGGCGGTACGGGCTCGACGGTCCTGCCGCGCTCGAGCAGGGTGAACGTCTCGGACCACTCCTTGCCGGAGACCTTCTCGCCCTCGTCCTT
>JAFDER010000320.1 GCA_019310245.1 Deltaproteobacteria bacterium | reverse complement strand
TTCGACTTCCTCAAGACGTTCGACGTGCTGGGCGGCATCACGCTCCAGTGGGCGTTCCGCTACACCAAGTACTTCAACAAGTACTCGGGCGCCGTGAGCGAGGATTCCATCCTGGAGTGCCCCGGGACGCAGGCCTCCTGCCCCTACTACGGGCTCGGGCCGCGCAATCCGTCCCACGGCTTCACCAACGCGTTCCTGCTCGAGATCAGGCCCATCGACAAGCTCTACTTCGTCCTCCAGGTCGCGGTGATCAACCGCCTCCTGTACGACAACACCGAGACGAGCGTCGACATCATCGGCGGGTCCTACGACGTGCAGGAGTCGAGCAACAACTCCAACCACCAGGGCTTCATGCAGTACGTCTTCGAGATCGGCTACGACGTGCTTCCCTTCATGTCGGTTGGGCTGGGGACGAACACCTACAACCCCATGCTCGCCCCGAACTCGGAGTACTACGCACCGTTCTTCAACCAGTACACGACCCTGTACCTGGACTTCGTCGTCTACCCCGAGGTCATCGTCACGAACCTCGCCCAGGGCCGGAAGACGAAGGCGACCAAGGACTACTTCTAGGGGGGTGGAGCGATGAAGCGCATGAGCAGGCAATCAACCAGGATTCACGCATACAAGGAGGACGGAATGTCCAGAGGCAACATGCTGGCAGCCGCGGTCGTCGCCGCGGTGCTCGCCGGGATGGCGGCAGGCTGCGTCACCGAGCAGGAGCCACACTCGTACGTGCAGGCGAACGTGGTGGACAAGGCCTACTTCCAGGGCGAGTGGTGGTACACCAACAAGATCATCGATGTGAGCGTCGAGACGGACCAGTGGGGCTTCCCGGGCGAGACGGCGTACAACTTCGCCCAGCCCGAGATCCTCGGACTGGAGCGGATCCGGTGGGTCATCGATGAGAACTACCTCTATGCCATGCGCTCCTACGAGCTCGTGGATGGAGGCAACGCGGACGGGGACATGCCGGACTACATCGGCGAGCCCGTCATCGCCTACGTCATCGAGAAGCACTTCGACATCCGCAGGATGTACAGCTCGACGACCGGCGAGGAGTACAACGTCATCGAGGAGAACACGAAGGACCGTCGGTGGTACGAGCGCCGGTTCATGCGCGTGGACTGGGCCCAGATCCCCATGGCCCCCACGGTCACGAACATCAACCTGTACGAGGCCTACATGGGCGGGATCCTGAAGCGCGAGCAGGTCCCCATGTTCGTGCAGGACGGCACCCACCAGGAGGACGACTACCCGCTGTCCTACAGGCCGCAGTTCCACAGGGCCAGCCTGGAGTTCGACGAGATCCACTCGAACCACCTCTGCGACGACCCGGACACGACCGACGTGCGAGAGGGCGACTACGATCCCGGCGAGCTCTACTACATGAGCTTCGTGACGCGCGAGGTCATCTCGCCGGGCGACGTGGCCGACCCGTACACGGGCCAGCCGGTGAACTTCTGCATGTCGGTGTACTCCAACGCGCCGTACTGCTCCGCCAACCACACGTTCATCCGCCATTCCTTCCTCAAGATCAGCCCGCACCACGACTTCGCGGCCACGGACTACCCGGACCGCACGAGGCAGAACCACTTCGGCACGTTCCAGACGGCCCAGTGGATCTACGACGGGGTCGAGGGCGACGACCCCGCGGACCCGATCTACGGCGACACCTGGTTCTGGCACCGCAACGCGGTCCTGATGAAGATGTGGCGCAACTACCACGACGCGGACGGCAACCTGCTTGCCAAGTCCGAGCGCACGCCGCAGGACATCACGTACTTCACCTCGTCCGAGACGCCTCGCTGGCTGCTCCGGCCGGCGTACGCGCTGTTCGCCGAGTGGAGCGACGTGTGGGCGAAGACCTTCCGGGCGCTCGCCGAGGAGCCCCAGCCGACCCGCGCCTATGACAACCCGCGCAACTGGTTCGAGCCGCCGGACGAAGCGTACAACGACATCCGCTGCTGGATCGGCGACCCGCTCGGCGGGCCCGCGCCCGTCGACCCCCTGCCCCAGTACGACGTGTTCACGAACCCGACGGGCGAGGGCATCACCGAGGAAATCAGTGGGATGGACGCCTTCGTGGGCGAGAACCGGCTCAAGTTCCACGGCGACGAGTGCTGGCTCAAGGTGCAGGTCAACTCCTGCGACGCCCCCATCGAGATGTTCCCGGCCGAGATCCAGGACCGGATCCGGGACTACATGGGCAGGGTCGGCAAGGACGACATCGACCAGCTCACCGACGACGAGCTCTTCACGCTGGGCGTGCAGTGCGAGGAGCGGGGCGACCTGCGCTGGCACCTGCTCTCCTACGTGGACCTGCCCGCCCCGAACGTGGGCTGGCTGGGCATCGCCACGCTGCGAGGCGACCCCATCACGGGCGAGCTCATCACCGGCGACGCCAACATCGGCGCCGCGGCCCTTCACGGCTACCGCCGCAGGGCCACCGAGGAGTACGACCTCATCACCGGCAACGTCTCCGAGCTCGCCTTCGAGACGGGCGAGGACGTGCGCGCCTACATGGACCGGCTGGGTTACGCTATGAGGCCCTCCCGGCCGGCGCGCGACATCATCGAGGCCGACCTGGGCGGGTACTACGGCGTCACCCAGAAGGGCATCGCCGACCACATGCAGCACGTCATGCAGACCAAGGCGCAGTTCCTCAAGGGTGCCGAGGGCTACTCCCAGCTCCTGTCCCCCGGCAGGCTCGCCTCGCTCAAGGGCACGAGCATCGAGTACAACCTGCTCGACAACGACGAGGCCCTGGTGCTGGCCGGCTTCGAGAACCAGGGCAGAGACCCCGGTCCCCGGCCCGTGGACGCCATCCTCGAGACCGTGAGCCCGTTCCGCGTGGACCTGGGCACCACGATGAGGAGGATGGGCCAGAACTTCAAGTACGAGATGCAGCACAACGTGATCATGCCCAACTCGTTCATCGACTACTCGGTGACCAAGTGGGCCCAGGACCGCGCCGGCATGCCGCGCAAGAACCTGGTGTTCGAGATCGAGCAGAAGCTGTACAAGGACACGCTCATCCACGAGATGGGCCACGTGGTCTCCCAGAGGCACAACTTCATCGCGTCCAACGACCCCTGGAACTACCCCGAGCCCTTCTACCAGATCGCGCAGGACAACCCGCTGCCCGAGCCCATCGGCGGCTGCCCGGACAGCCCGTCTCCCGACGATTTCGACACCAACGACGACTGCGCCCTGGACGCCGTGGAGGCCAACGCCTACGAGACGGAGAACAACAGGGTGCGGCACGAGCGCGAGCTCCAGAGCATCGACACCTGGATGACCTCGTCCATGATGGACTACACGGCCAACTGGTACGAGCGCTACATGCCCGAGGGCTTCCTCGTGATGCCCTACGACCGGGCCAACATCATGTTCGCCTACGGCGACCAGATCGAGGTGTACGACAACTCGGCCGGTCACAGGCCCAAGTGCGACGACCCGGGCTCCGGACGCGAGCTGGACTGCGTCACGCCCCTGAACACGGACCGGGTCTACTGGACGTACTACGGCGGGGGCGACCCCTGCACGACCGACGCGGACTGCCCCTACTCGTCCTCGGGCGCCTTCTACGCCGACCTGAGCGGAGAGCAGATAGCCGAGGGCTTCGTCCAGACGTGCGAGACGCACGCCGTCGGCACGCAGATGTGCACGAACCTGTACGAGGACTTCGACCGCTACTACGAGGAGGCCGGGGCCGCACCGCGCTGGGTGGTGCGCCGGTACCTCTACTGCGACGACATGAACACCCCGAGAAACGGCGGGAACGACCCGCGCTGCGACGTGTTCGGCGAGGGGACGAGCTTCAGGGAGAACGTGGAGAACCTGCGCGAGAAGTACCTGCGCAAGTATCTCTTCACCTACTTCCGCCGCTACCGGTCCACGTTCGGCTACGGCAACGTGCAGGGAGGCTGGTTCCACTACATCTTCGAGCCTCTCTCGATCTTGCACAACATGATCTACAGGTACAACACGGAGGGAGAGTCGTACCTCAACGACACCGGCCCGTACGGCTTCTACGACCAGTACATGGCCTGCGTCGATCTGATGAACTTCTGGATGGAGATGATCGGCATCCCCGACGTGGGATCGTACCGCTACGATCCCTACTACGACGAGTACCAGCGCTTCAACTCGTATGCCGACGTCTCCACCGCGGACGCCTGGGTGAAGTCCGGGCTCGGCCGGTACGTGTACACGAGCTACCAGACGGGCCTCAACGGCATCTACCGGCTGGAGTACATCGGCACGATCAACGACAAGATCTTCGCCATGCAGGCCATGCTGGGCAGGGGCCAGTTCACGTTCGACTACAACGTGGACGAGATGTACTTCGTCAACTTCTACGACTTCTTCCCCGACGAGATCCGGTACCTGCTCATGGGCCTCGTCACCGAGGAGCCCCAGTACTTCGCGCCGCGCGTGGCCTCGGTCGACCCGGACACGAAACTGCCGTATCTGCAGTACGTGGACTTCTACCGCGGCAACTGCACCGTGGAGAGCCCG
>JAFDER010000049.1 GCA_019310245.1 Deltaproteobacteria bacterium | reverse complement strand
GCATGGACGACTCCTACGCCCCTCCCGAGACCATCGAGCCTCTGGCCACCTCCGGAGAGCTCGCCCCCGTCTCGCCCATCGAGAGGCTCATCCCGGGCATGGAGCTCAAGGGCCGCTCGCCGCTCCTGCCCCCCCTCGCGGGCAACGCGGCCAGGGGCACCGTGACCGCCGGCCTCGCCCAGTACCCCATCGACCCGGACTACGACGGGCACTTCGTCTCGACGAACGACCCGGGCTGCATCGAGACCTGGTCGAACTTCCTCGCCGACCTCGCGGCCGGCACGCTGCCCGTCATCGACAGGTGAGACGCCGGAACCGTCTCGGTGCTAGGCGTCGAGGGCCTGGCGCACCTTCCGTGCGAGGGTGTCGGGCGAGAACGGCTTCTGAGGGAAAAGAGCGCTACTTGGCCTCCTCGGCCTTCTCGGGCTCCTCCTTCATGACGATGGCCTGGAGGAGGTCGCCGTTTCTGCGGCGGATGGTGCCGCACTCGGGGCAGGCGCGGTGGGGGATCATGGGGGCGCCGCACTCGGGGTTGGAGCAGAGGATCAGGTTGGGAGGCGTGAGGCGGTCCTTGCGCGTCCTGCGCGCGCGCTTTCTCGCCTTGCTCGTCTTTCTCTTCGGAACGGCCATGGCCCGATCCTTTCAGTCTTCGTCCCGGTAGAGGTCCTCGATCGAGCACCCTTCCGGGCAATGGGGGTTCATCGGGAGCGCCAACACTATCGATTCGCGCACCAGGCTGTCAAGTACCATCTCCTCGCCCTGGAAGTGCGCCGTTCCGAGGGATCCGTCCTCTGCCACGGTCTCTACGTCGTCGCGCGGCTCGGGCGTTCCGGGGGTCATGTGCACCTTGAACGGGACGGACAGATCCAGTGCCGCGGTGCGCAGGCAGCGCGCGCACGCGGCGCCGAGGTGCACGTGGATCGTGCCCGTGAGGTAGTAGCCCGGGGAGATGGGCGAGACGTTGACGGCGACTTCGCCGGGCCGGCCGGCGGGCGACGCGTCGCAGGCTTCCAGCGCGGCGTCGAGCCACGCGTCCGGGACCTCGAAGACGAAGTCCGAGCCGGAGGGCTCGATCTTGACCGTGTGGATGGCGAATGTCCTCTTCCCGGGCACGGCCAGCAACATATGGATGCGAAGAGGGCCTGTCAAGATGGGTCGGGCAGGCTTGTCGGCGGTAAGGGTGCATGATATAAGCTGAAACTCGACTTCAGGAGTGAGCGATGCCCGTCAGGACCGTGCCCATGACCCCCGAGGGCCACAGGAAGCTCAAGGCAGAGTTGCACCGGATGGAGCAGGTGGACTGGCCCGACATCGTCGACGAGATCGAGAAGGCGAGGGCTCACGGCGATCTGAAGGAGAACGCAGAGTACCATGCCGCAAAGGAGAAGCAGGGCATCCTGGATGCGAAGATCCGCCAGATCAAGCACAAGCTCGCGCGTGCGGAGATCATCGCGGCGGACGAGCTGAAGGGCGACACCGTGGCGTTCGGTGCGCACGTGAAGGTCAAGAACATGGACACGGGCGACGAGCAGGAGTACGCGCTCGTGGGACCCGAGGAGACGGACGTCTTGAGCGGGAAGATCTCCATCGCCTCGCCCGTGGGCAAGGCGCTCGTGGGCAAGGGCAAGGGCGTGGTGGTCGAGGTGCAGACGCCGGGCGGCGTGCGGAGGCTCAAGATCCTCAAGATCGACTGGTAAAGCCCGGCGCGATGGTGCTAGATTGAAAGATCGAGCGCGGAGGAACGCGATGACACGCACTTTCCGGATCCTGGCCATGGCCGTGGCGGTCGTCTTCACGGCGGCCGGAGCGGTCGATGCCGCGAAGAAGAAGAAGAAGAAGAAGAAGGCTCAGGAGGAGGAGCCCGCCCCCGTCGCGGCGGAGGAGTACGAGCTCATGCAGAAGGGCCACTCGGCCTACATCATCCGCGACTACGACAAGGCATACGGCTACTACAAGGAGGCCGGCGAGAAGGCCTCCAAGAACCCCGAGGTGCATTACTACATGGGATGCGTGCTCAAGGCCAAGGGCGAGCACGCCGACGCCATCGAGAGCTTCAGAACCTCCTACCTCATGGCCACGGGCAAGGACGCGATCTGGAAGGGGCCCGCGCTCGTGCAGGTGGCGCTCGTGCGCGAGGCCGCCAAGGAGTGGGAGGAGGCGAAAAAGGCGTGGCAGGACTTCGTGGACTACGCCTCGGGCAAGGACCTGAAGGTGGACGCCACGGCCCTGGCCAAGAAGCGCATCGAGGCCATCGACAAGATGCTCGAGATGGAAGAGAAATACGCGCCGGTGCGCAAGCTCATCGAAGAGAAGAAGAAGGAAGCCGACTAGCTGGCTTCTCCCCCCCGCCATGAGATGCCCCAAGTGCCGTGAGAAGGACACCCGGGTCACCGACTCGAGGATGAGCCAGGAGGGCGACAACGTGCGCCGCCGGCGCGAGTGCGTGGCGTGCGGCTTCCGGTTCACGACGTACGAGCGGCTCGAGGTCTCCCTGCCCATGGTCATCAAGAAGGACGGGAGCAGGGAGTCGTACTCGCGCGACAAGGTCCTGTCGGGCATCCAGCAGGCCACGCAGAAGCGCGACGTGTCGGCCGACGACATCGAGAGGATCGCCGCCGGGCTCGAGCAGGCCCTTCAGGAGCGGGGCGACCGCGAAGTGCCGAGCTCGTGGATCGGCGAGTACGTGATGGAGGCCCTCCGGGCGCTGGACGACGTGGCGTACGTGCGGTTCGCCTCGGTCTACCGCGAGTTCCAGGACATCGGCGAGTTCATGGAGGCGCTCGCCACGATCCGACGCGGCCGCAGGGGCAACGGCAAGTGAGCGACGCGAAGCGGGACAGCAAGCTGCTGGCCCGGGCACTGAGGCTCGCGAAGCGCTCGCGTCCCAGCCCGAACCCCAGGGTGGGCGCCGTGATCGTGCGCCGGGGAAGGATCGTGGGCGAGGGCCACCACGAGCGGGCCGGGGAGGACCACGCCGAGGTCGCGGCGCTCGAGGCAGCGGGCGAGAAGGCCAGGGGGGCCACGCTCTACGTTACGCTCGAGCCGTGCGTGCACCAGGGCAGGACGCCTCCCTGCACGCGCTCCCTCATCCGCGCGGGGGTTGCGAGGGTCGTGGTGGGGGCCATGGATCCCAACCCGGTCGTCAACGGCCGGGGCGTTCGGGCGCTTCGCAGGGCCGGAATCCGCGTTGACTTCGACGTCACCAAGGTGGGGGACGCGTGCCGCCGCCTCATCCGGGAGTGGTCGGTCTTCATCACGACCGGCGTTCCCTTCGTGAGGCTCAAGGCGGCGCTCTCGCTCGACGGCCGCATGGGGTGCGCCTCGGGCGACTCGAGGTGGATCACGAGCGAGGCCTCGCGCAGGGAGGCCCACCGGATGCGTGATGAGGCGGACGGGGTCCTCGTGGGCCTCGGCACGGTGGTGCGCGACGATCCCATGCTCACGGTCCGCAACGTGCGTCCCACGGGTCCGCCTCCCGTGCGCATCGTTCTCGACCCGGGGCTGGACATGAGCGACACGGCGGCGCTCGTGCGGACCACGGATCGCTTCCCCACCCTGGTCGTGCACGTGCGCGGCTCGAGGCGCAGGCTGGCCACGGCCGGGGGGCAGAAGCTGGCGTTTCTCAAGGGCCGGAGCGTGAAGGGGATGATCGATCTCGACGACCTGCTGCCCCGGCTCGCGGAGCGGGGGATCACCTCCCTGCTCGTGGAGGGCGGAGGCTCGGTCCACACCTCGATGCTCGAGCGGTGCCTGCCGCACGCGGTCTCGCTCTTCGTCGCGCCGATCCTGATCGGCGGAGAGAAGGCCGTGACGCTGTTCGGCGGCCGTGGTGCGATGAACATGTCCGAGGTGCACCGCCTCGACGATCTCGTGATCAGGAGGCTCGGGCCGGACGTCCTGTTCGAGGGCCGGCTGCGCTGACCGGCCCTCGGACTCCATGGATTTCATGGTTGCTCTGTCCGGTCCTGCCGAAGCCGTACGACATCGACGAGGTGGAGCGGCTGATCCGGGAGGTCCTCCTCGGCAGCTGATCCTAGTCGGGAACCTCGATGCGGTAGCGCGAGTCCGCCATCGAGCCGACGTAGTGGTTCGTGCCCCACTCATCGTCCGTGTAGATGACGTAGTCGGCGTAGGGGTCGGCGTCGTACGCGCGCGAGCTCACGCCGAAGCGGTGCGTGATGCCGGGGAACAGGGCCTCGTCGTAGCCCGTGGCGCTGGGCCAGGGCAGGTCGGGGAATGAGAAGCTCTCGGTCTCCGGGTGCACGATCACGGTCCAGGAGTAGCTGTCCTGGAAGAGCGCGCCTCCGCTCTCGGGCAGGCGGATGTGGTAGGACTGGAACGCGTCGGTCCAGTCCGGGAACTGGACCTCGATGATCTCGTCGAAGGGCGCGATCACGGCCATGTCGAAGCCCGGGATCCGGGGCGTGTCGTTGACCGTGAACGACGTCCAGGACGATGGGTCGTCGGGCAGCCTGAAGATGGCCCAGGAGTTGCGCTCGCGGTCCACGAGCCAGAGGTCGGGGTAGAGGTCGGTCACCGCGGTCAGTCCCTCGGGGATCCATGCCACGGTGAGCGTGGGCGAGGAGAACCCGCCCGCCCAGTTCATGGTGAGCCCGAGGAACAGGAAGTCCTCGGCCGCGGTCAGTCCCGCGAGCCGTGCGCCGGCGATGGTCCTGTTGGAGTTGGGGTCGTCCGTGGGCAGCCAGGCCTGCATGATGGAGCTATGGTCGGGATCCACGTTGAAGGTGAGGGTGAGGTCCACCGTGGAGAGCGTCTCGGTGGTCGGCCCGACCGTGGGCCCGTCCGCGCCGCCCGTGGGCGCGTCGTAGGTGATGATCTGGTAGCCCAGCGGCGTGCCCGCCGTGCCCGTGCTGCTCCACTCGATGGCGTACAGGGTCAGGCCCGTTCCGGCCTTGGTCCCGACCTCGTATCGCACGTCCCTGGTGAGGTCGATCCCGCCGCCCTCGGTGGTGACGAGGATGAGAGTGTCCTCCGCCTGGTGCACGAGGTCGCCGTACATGGTGTCCATGGGCGGATCATCGGCGCGGCCCAGCGTGAGGGAGAGGGGATCCGGGAGCGAGCGCGAGGCTCCGGCCGCGTCCAGCCAGGTGCGCGCCACGCCGTCGTGGATGTAGGTGAAGTCCACGGGCGTGACCGAGAGGTTGAGGTTGTCGAAGCCCACCGTGCCGTCCGTGCCGCTCTCGCCGCACTCGAGCACGACCACGACGCCCTCGATCGCGGCGTCGTCCGGGTCGAGGAACTCGAGGTTCAGCGACTCGGTGCCCTCGCAGCTCACCGCCACCTCCTCGTCCACCACGTCCTCGACCGCGTCGGCCTCCTCGGCGACGTCCACCGCGTCGTCGACGGCGTCGGGCTCGGTCGCCGTGTCCTGCTCGGGATCGTTTCCGCCCGCGCAGCCGAAGGCGAGCGCGATGCAGACCATGAGTGCCGGTGTGGTCCTGATCGTGATCATGGTGTCACCTCATTTCAGTCAATAACTCGTTATATTCGCGGTTTCCATGGAAGTAAAGGAATCTCCCGGCCGGGTTGACCTTGCGGATCCCGCACTCCTATACTGCGCGCATGTTCACGGGCATCATCGAGCTGACGGGAAGCCTGATGGAGGCCCTCGAGGAGCGCGGGGGCCGGGCCCTGGCCGTGAGGGTGCCGTTCAAGGCCGTGCTGGGAGAATCCATCGCGGTGGACGGGGCCTGTGTCACGGTTGCGGGGCTGTTCAAGGAGGGGTTCCGGTGCTGGCTCTCTGCCGAGACGCTGGAGAGGACCACGCTGGGAGGTCTCGCACCAGGCGATGTGGTGCATCTCGAGCGCGCGCTCGCCGCGGACGGCAGGCTCGGTGGACACATCGTCACGGGACACATCGACGGCACGGCCGAGGTCAAGGAGCGCATGGAGCAGGGCGACGCCCTGATCCTCACGCTGGAAGCGCCCGCGGGCGCGGGCAAGTTCCTCGTGCCCAAGGGGTCCGTGGCGCTCGCCGGAGTGAGCTTGACCGTGAACGAGGTGGACGGCCAGAGGTTCAAGGTCTCGCTCATCCCCTTCACGCAGAAGCTCACGTTCCTCGACCGGATCATGCCGGGCAGCCGCCTGAACTTCGAGGCGGACATCCTGTCGAAACAGGTGGTCCTGACCGTGGAGCGCATCATGGGCAAGGAGGACGGAGGCGTCACGGAGGAGCTCCTGCGCCAGGCCGGCTTCCTCGACGAGGGGTGACGCAGAGGCGCTGTTCTGGTATAGATTCCCTCTGCAATTACGGCTTGTTTGGGTCCTGCAGGTGCTTATACAAGGTGTGAGTCATGACCGGTGACAGTCTCAGCAGGGTCGAGCGCGCCATCGACGAGATCCGGCGCGGCCGCATGGTCATCCTGATGGACGACTCGGACCGCGAGAACGAGGGCGATCTCACCCTGGCGGCCGAGCTCGTCACGCCCGAGGCCATCGCGTTCATGGCCATGCACGGCAGGGGCCTCATCTGCCTCAGCCTCACCGAGGAGCGGGTGAACCAGCTGGACCTGCCCATGATGGCGAGGCGCAACCGGTCCCGCTACGGGACCAACTTCACGGTGTCGGTGGAGGCCGCGCGCGGCGTGACCACGGGCATCAGCGCCGCGGACAGGGCCACGACCGTGCTCGCCGCCGTGGCCCCTGAAGCCCGGTCCGAGGACCTTGTGACGCCGGGGCACATCTTCCCGCTGCGCGCGGCGCCCGGAGGCGTGCTCGAGCGCGTGGGCCAGACCGAGGGATCCGTGGATCTCGCCCGGCTCGCGGGCCTGACGCCGGCGGGCGTCATCTGCGAGGTGATGAAGGACGACGGCACGATGGCGCGTCTCGACGACCTCGAGGCCTTGGCCGAGCAGCACGACCTCGTGCTCCTCGACATCGCCGACGTGATCGAGTTCCGCATCAAGCGCGAGCTGCTGGTCGAGAGGGTGAACGAGCAGGAGGTGACGATCAGCGTGGACGGCAAGAACGTGCCTTTCCGCCAGTACCTCTACCAGTCCAGGATCAAGGAACACCCGCAGGAGTTCCTCGCGCTCGTGCACGGAAAGGTCTCCACGCAGCCCACCCTGTGCCGCGTGCACCAGGGGCATCTGCTCCTCGACCAGTTCGGGATCCAGGGGGCGCGGGGCCGGGTGACCGCGGAGGAGAGCCTGTCGCTCATCGTGCGCGAGGGCGCGGGCGTCCTGCTCTACCTGCCTCCCAGGGAGACGCTGGCCCGGGAGCTGGAGTCGGGCGGAGAGGAGCAGGAGGCCGGGGATGACGCGTCCGCGCAGCATGTCCTCAGGAGGTTCGGCATGGGCGCGCAGGTCCTGCTGCACATCGGCCTGAAGCGCATCCGGCTCGTGACGCGCTCGAGGCGCAAGATCGTCGGGCTCGAGGGATTCAATCTCGAGATCGTCGAGTACGTCGCGCCCTGAGGATAACCCCTATGAAAACGTGGAGTTCGGGCTCTCGATCGGGTATAATCCCCATTCCAGCTGACCTGGAGAGACCTCTACCCCCATGAGCGGGAGGACGAATATGGCCAAGAGCGATCAGGACGTGACAACGATCGAGGCGGCGCTGGACGGCAAGGGGCTGAAGATCGCCGTCATCGTGAGCCGTTTCAACTCCTTCATCTGCGACAGGCTGCTCGACGGCTGCCTCGACGCCCTGAGACGCCACGGCGTGGACGGCGGGAACATCACGATCTACAGAGTCCCGGGATCCTTCGAGATTCCACTCATGGCCAAGAAGCTGGCCGGCAGCAAGAAGTTCGACGCCGTGGTCTGCCTGGGCGCGGTGATCCGCGGATCCACTCAGCACCACACGTACATCTCCTCCGAGGTGGTCAAGGGCATCGCCCAGGTGTCCCTGGACACGGGAGTGCCCGTCTCCCTCGGCGTGCTCACGCCCGACACACTGGAGCAGGCCATCGAGCGGGCCGGCACCAAGAGCGGCAACAAGGGGTGGGACGCTGCGCTGTCCGCGATCGAGATGGCCAACCTCGTCAAGAACGCCTGACAGTGCCGTGAAGGGCCGCAGGGAAGGGGGGAAGCGCCGCCGTGCGCGCGAGACGGCCCTGGCCATGCTTTTCAGCGAGGAGTTCGGCGGCAGCCGCGACGAGCTGCCCGGCGGTCTGATCGAGCATGTCGAGTTCGACGCGCCGCCCGCCTACGCACGCGATCTGGTCGAGGGTGTGCGGTCGAACCTGGACGACCTGGACGAGTGCATCAGCTCCGTCTCCCACCACTGGCGGGTCGAGCGCATGAGCCTCATCGACCGCAACATCATCCGCATCGGCACGTACGAGATCCTTCACGTCGACGACATCACCACCGCCGTGGCCATCAACGAGGCCATCGAGATCGCGCGTCGCTACGGGGACACGGAATCGTGGAGCTTCGTCAACGGCGTGCTCGACGCCGTGGCCAAGGCCGCTCCGTGAAGGTCCAGCTGGCCAGGCCGGACCTGGAGTCGCTGGACGGTCTGAACTCCGACGCGCTGTGCCTGTTCCTGTTCGAGGACGTCCGTCCGCTCAAGGGGCTCGCCGGGCTCGTGGACTGGAGGCTCGGGGCATACATCTCGGGCCATCTCGAGAGGGGCTGGCTCACGGGAGCGTCAGGAGAACGGTTCCTCCTTCCGGCCCATCACAAGCTGCCCGTGAACAAGATCTTCGGTTTCGGCCTGGGGCCGATCTCGACCTTCGACGTCTCGCTGCAGCATGCGCTCGTGCTCGACGCCTTCAGGACGCTGCGTGAAGCCGGCGCGCACGGCACGATCCTCACCGCCCCGGGGCGTGCCGAGGGGCTCGCCTCCGACATGGAGAGCCTCGAGGCCGTATGCCAGGCCCTGGACAGGTCCCTGGACTTCGACGAGGTGGTCATCGTGGACTCCTTCCGCCGGATCCAGGACGCCTACCGGAAGCTCGACCTGAGCCTCAAGCCGCTCATGGGAGCGTCCTGAGCCGGACCCCCCGAAAAAAGCCCAGATCGACAGGGTCTGCAATACGTATGTATAGTCATGCACTGTGGGAGGTTTGAGATGAAGGCTTTGAATTCTGCACTCGTGTTGTTCCTGGCCGTGTCATGCGGCGGCAAGGATGGGTCCGAGGAGGAGGCCGAGCAGTCCCGGCCCATCGTGGCCGGCGAGATCGTGGCGGCCGTGTCCTCCGACGAGTCGGGCAAGGACAAGGTCAGGCACATGGCCGCGGGCACGTCGGTGTGGGGAGTGGCGGCCAAGGGCGACAAGGTGGGCGTGGACGACCGGGTCTCCGTGGAGGCGAACGCCAGCGCGATGATCCAGCTCTCGAAGCTCGATCGGATCAGCCTCAACTCGGGGACGATCGTGAAGGTGCTCTCGTCCACGTCGGTGTTTCTCGAGAAGGGCGACATCTGGGTGGACGGCGCGATCGGCGGCACGTCCGTCGGGATCACCGTCAAGACCGAGGGAGGAGAGGTCGCGATGAAGGGAGCGTTCGCCGGCCTGCGCTACGAGGAGAAGGTCCTGAGGACCTCGCTCGTGAGCGGGAGCGCCACCATCCGGGGAAAGCAGGGCGAGGTCGAGATCCACGGCGGGCAGGAGGCGATCATCGAGGACGGCGCCGTCAGGGTCGTGCACGTCAAGGACCCGGGAGGCCTCGTGTCCTGGACCGAGGGGCTGCGGGCCGAGCTCGAGGAGCCCCGGAGCAACGTGCCCGAGGGCGGCCCCGAGGTTGTGTCCGGGCTGGGGACCATGGCGGCCAAGGCGCCGGGATCGAAGTCGCTGCTGCCATTCGAGGTCCTGTCACAGGACGTGACGGTCAGGATCCAGGACCAGGTGGCCATCACGAGGATCGAGCAGGTCTTCAGGAACCCCACCAACCGGGTGGTGGAGGGCATGTACAAGTTCCCCGTGCCCGCCGGCGCGAGGCTCAACCGCTACGACATGGAGATCAAGGGCAAGCTGATGCAGGGCGAGATCGTGGAGAGGCAGAAGGGGCGCGCGATCATGAAGACCGTGATCCGGCAGTTCATCGACATGATGCGCGACCCCGCGCTGGTCGAGTGGGAGAGCGGCTCCACGTTCAAGACGCGCATCTTCCCGATCAAGGCCAAGGAGAAGAAGCGCATCGTGCTGTCCTACATCCAGACCCTGGACGGCGCGGGCGGCAAGTACCACTATGTCCTGCCCGTCTCGGCCGCGGGTGCGGACACGGCAAAGGTCCCTGCCTTCAGGCTCGACGTTCGTGTCTCGGCCACGGGTGGCACTCCGCGCGTCTCGACCCCGCTGTATCCCACCACGTCGAAGGTGGAGGGGACGCAGGCGCGGGTCGCCTTCGAGGCGACCGATTTCAGGCCCATGGTCGACTTCGTGATCGCGATCGACCAGCCGGAGCGGCCCGAGGCCACGATGGCCACGTACGGCAAGGGCGCCGACGTGGACGAGGAGGACCCGGTGGCCGGGATCCTCGGGAAGGAGAAGGCGGCGGACTGGAGCTACTTCATGATCAACCTCGCGCCCGAGCTTCCCGAGGTGAAGGGTTCGGCGGGAGGCGGCAGCGACTGGATCCTGCTCGTGGACACGTCACAGAGCCGCAACGCGTTCGACATGGAGATCCAGAAGAGGCTGTGCTCGGCCGTCATCGGCACGCTGGGATCGGCCGACCGCGTGAAGGTCGCGGCCTACGACATGAGCCCGCGCCTGATGGACGAGGCCTGGGCCGAGCCGTCGCAGGCCCTCGTCGAGAGGGTCAGGGGCTTCCTGGACTCCGCGCCTCCGGCGGGCGCCACCAACATGGCCGACGCCCTGATGGAGGCCGCGCGCCTCGCCGAGGGGACACGCGCAACGCGCGTCATCCTCATGGGCGACGGCGCGGCCACGCTCGGCGAGAACCGCCCGGGCGTTCTCTCGAAGTGGGCGGGGGGGGTGTTCGACGAGAGGAATGCGTCCGTCACCACCATCGGAGTCGGCTCCAGCGTGGACAGCCTGCTCTTCGAGGAGATCTCGCGCGAGACGGGCGGTAAGTACCACTCGCTGAGCTCCGGGGAGGACCTGCTGGCCTCGGCCGTCCGGATCGTCACGTCACTGCGCGTGCCCATGCTCGAGAACCCGGGCATCGAGCTCGAGGGTCTCGCGGTCAAGGACGTCCACCCCTAGATGCTGGCCAACCTGAGCGGAGGCGAGGAGGTCACGCTCACGGGACGGCACAAGGGCACCGGCCGGCTGAGCGTGAAGCTCACGGGAACGCTGGCGGGCAAGCACTGGGAGAAGACGTACGCCTTCAACGTGGGCGAGGCCAGGAAGGCCAACACGTTCGTGCCTCTCGTGTGGGCGTCGCGCAAGATCGATGCGCTCACGCTCCGGGGCGACGAGAAGGCGATCAAGGAGGCCGTGGGGCTGTCGAAGCGCTTCTCGCTGCCGTGCCGCTACACCTCGTTCATCGTGCTCGAGAACGACGCGATGTACAGGGAGTTCAAGGTGGGGCAGACCGATGACCGGTTCGAGTGGGAAGGCACGGATGGCATCGAGTACGAGGACGTCGAGGAGGGAGAGGACGACGCCATCGACGGCATCGGCGGGATCGGTTCGGGAGCCGGCGGAGGCATCAGCTCGCTCGCAGGTGCGAGCGCGGCCAAGGGCGGGGCCACGAAGAGCGCGCCCATGAAGAAGGCGAAGGCAGCCAAGCCGTCCACGAGTGCGATGAAGAGCTCCATGGCCGACGCCAATCTCGAGTTCATGCTGGACGGGGGGGGCGGCGGCATGTACCGCACCGGCCCGTGCCCCAGCAAGACGTACTACGACGTTTCCATCAAGCAGCTGCCCCTCGAGGCGGGGCCCAAGCACGAGAAGAAGCTCGCCGAGCTCCGGGCCAAGGTGGAGTCCGAGCCGCTCGTGCGCAAGCACCGCTCGAGGCTGATCGCCCGTCTCATGAAGACCGGCGACTACACGTCGGCCCTCGAGGAGGTGGAGAAGTGGCGCGCCATGGACAGCGCCAATCCCAAGGTCCTCACGCACCTGGGCGACCTGACACGGCTCGCGGGCGACGTCACGGGGGCCCTGCGCTACTACTCGGGGGTCCTGGACATCAAGCCCGAGGACGAGAAGACCATGAAGATGCTCGCCTCGTACCTCGAGGGCAAGAAGCGCTGGTCCGAGGCCCACGCCTACCGGGTGTCGCTCAACCTGCTCAAGCCGACCAACTGGAAGGCTGCTGCGCTCAGGGCCGTTGCCGCAGCGCGGGCCGAGAGGTGGGAGGACGCCTCGTTCGCGGCCAAGCAGGTCGTCGAGGAGGGCAAGGGCGGCTCGCTCAAGCTCAAGAAGGGCGTGAAGCTGTCCAAGGACCTCAGGGAGGCCGTGCTGAGGATCGCCGTCAAGGAGAAGCCCCCGCTCCTCTTCGATGCGCCGAGCATGCTCGATGCCGGGAGCGCGAAGTTCAAGGTCGAGCTCACCTGGGAGGGCGACGTGAACCTCGACCTGTGGGTCGCGACGAAGAAGGGCAAGCTCCTGGGAGGCGCGGACGACAAGGCGGGCGTGATCGACGGCAAGACGGGCAAGGAGGGCGAGGTCTTCTACATGCCCAAGTCGAGCGGCGGCACCTACACGGTGCAGGTCATGTGCGCCGAGCCCGGCGGCTGTCCAACCGTGGGAGGCAAGGTGAAGATCAAGGCGCACGGAACCACCAAGACCATCCCGTTCGTGCTCCAGGCAGGCGCGGGCAAGGACCTGGCCACGGTCCGGGTGAACAAGCGCGTCGTCCACAAGCACTGCTACTAGCCCCGCCGATTTTTCACTCCCCGGTTGTCTCCATGTTATGGATGGTCATGCAACGCGCGCACATCGTGGCGGTCGTGGCGCTCATCGCCGTCGGCTGTTGCCGCTGCCCCAAGACCCGGTGCCCGGCCGACGAATCCGGAAAGGTCCTGCACGGCAAGGCCACCTACTACGCGGACAAGTACCACGGCAGGACCACGGCCTCGGGCGAGATCCACGACAAGAAGAAGCTCACGGCCGCCCACCGGACGCTGCCGTTCGGCACCAAGGTGAAGGTGACCAACCTCGCCAACATGAAGAGCGTCGTCGTGACCATCAACGACCGCGGACCCTTCGGCAAGAAGGAACGCATCATCGACCTGTCGCGCGCCGCTGCCGAGAAGATCGGGATGATCAAGGCGGGCGTGGTCGACGTGACGGTCGAGATCCTCGACTGACCCCCCGGGTATTGCGTTTTCATTCCTCGCTGGATAATCTCGGTCTCCGCGGGTAGACACATTTTCCTGTTTCCAATTCCAGGCTCTCGAAGGAGGACAACGATGTTCGGAAAGATGAAGGAGGATCTCCAGGCAACGCTTCAGGGGATCCGCGACGAGGGGCTTCACAAGTCGGAGCGCATCATCATGGGACCGCAGGCGCCCGACATCAAGGTCAAGACGGGCGAGGAGGTGGTCAACTTCTGCGCCAACAACTACCTTGGCCTCTCCAGCCACCCCAAGGTCATCAAGGCCGCCCATGAGGGGCTCGAGGCGTGGGGCTATGGCATGAGCTCGGTGCGCTTCATCTGCGGCACCCAGGACATTCACAAGCAGCTCGAGAAGAAGATCGCCGACTTCCTGGGGACGGAGGACACGATCCTCTACGCGGCATGCTTCGACGCCAACGGCGGCGTGTTCGAGCCGCTGCTCGACAAGGAATGCGCCATCATCACCGACGCGCTCAACCACGCCTCGGTCATCGACGGCATCCGCCTGTGCAAGGCGCGGCGGTTCATCTACAAGCACGCCGACATGGAGGACCTCGAGTCCAAGCTCAAGGAGTGCCAGGACGCGAAGTACAGGCTCATCGCCACGGACGGCGTGTTCTCCATGGACGGGGACATCGCCAAGCTCGACGAGGTCGTGGCGCTGGCCGAGAAGTACAACTGCCTCGTCATGATCGACGAGGCGCACTCGACGGGCTTCGTGGGCAAGACGGGCCGCGGGAGCCCCGAGCACTGCGGCGTCATGGGCAAGATCGACATCATCACCGGCACCATGGGCAAGGCCCTGGGCGGCGCGAGCGGAGGCTTCACCTCCGGCCGCAAGGAGATCATCGACCTGCTGAGGCAGCGCTCGAGGCCGTATCTCTTCTCGAACACGCTCGCGCCTCCGATCACGTACGCCTCCATGGCAGTGTTCGATCTCCTCAGCTCGACCACCGAGCTCAGGGACAAGCTGGAGCGGAACACCACGTATTTCCGCGAGAACATGACCAAGGCGGGCTTCGACATCAAGCCGGGCATCCATCCCATCGTGCCCATCATGCTTTACGAGGCGCCGCTGGCGCAGAAGTTCGCGAACAGGCTCCTCGAGCTTGGCATCTACGTCACCGGCTTCTTCTACCCCGTCGTGCCCAAGGGCCAGGCCCGCGTGCGCGTGCAGCTGAGCGCCGCGCACGACAAGGGGCACATCGACAAGGCGATCGCGGCCTTCACGCAGGTGGGCAAGGAGCTCGACGTCCTCAAGAAGTGATGCTGCTCCTGAGCCGCTACGTCCTGCTGCGCTACCTTTTGCACCTCGCGTTCATCACCGCTCTCATGGTGGGCCTCTACGCCGCCGTCGACACGCCGGAGCGGCTGGGCCAGGGAGGCACCTCCCTCCTGGCCAGGGTTCCCCTGATGCTGGCCCACGTGCTGCCCGTGGCCGCCGGGGCGGCCCTCCTGTCCGCGTTCCAGAGGCTGCGATCCTCGGGAGCGCTCGTCACCCTGAGGGCCTCGGGCGTGTCCTGGCGCTCGATCCTGTCGCCCGCGCTTGCGGCGGGCCTCGCCGTCGCAGCCATCGAGGCGGCGATCAGCCTGTCCGCCTCCCCGGCCGCGCTGGCCGCAGTCTCCATCAGCCCGCCGTCACCGCGGCCGGACTGGGTGGTGAGGGACGGTGCGATTCTCCACGCGGGGCCGGAGGGCAGCCTCATGGCATGGACGCCGGGAGCGGGAGAGGCGGTTCCCGTCGAGGAGGCCACCATCCTCGAAGATCTCGAGGCGCTGGCGCGCAGGAGGCCGGTCGAGGAGACATCGACCCTGGCGCTCGTGGACATCGCCCGGCTCGAGGAGAGGCTGGGCCACGATCCCCGGCCGGAGCGTGTCGAGGTGTGGACCAGGTTGCTCCTGCCCTGTGCCCTCCTGCTCGTCCTTGTCACGTGTGCCGTGTCCGTGAAACGGGAGCATCCACCGTGGAGGGCGGTCCTGCGCCTCGTCATCGCGTTCACGGCCGGATGGCTGTGCCTCGCCGCGGCCACCCAGCTGTTTCTGAGCGGAGTGCTCCCGGCCTGGTCGATGCTGGCACTGCCCGTGGCCGCGCTTCTCGTGTGCGCTCTGCTCTGAATCGCCACTGCATCCGAAGGACGCGAGGAGTCAGCCGGACGGCGCGGCCGACGCCTCGAGAGCCGCGTGCAGGACGTAGGTGGGAGGCGCCAGCATGACTGCGGCCTCGAGCAGGGCCGCGGCCCTCTCGGCATCCACTTCTGCAACGAGGGCCGCGAGCCACACCTTCACCATGGGATCGAGCGGCGCCACGCTGTTCGCCTCCTCGAGGCTGACGCGTGCGCGCACCGTGTTGCCCGAGGACAGGTAGAACATGCCCCGCAGGCCGGGCAGTCGCGGGTCGCCCGGCCGCGCCTCGGCGATCTTCGTCGTGAGGGACAGGACGCGGGTCGGCTTGGCCATGCAGAGGCCCTCGATCACGCAGACCGCCTCGAGCGCCCATGCATCCACGAGGACGTCCTCGCCCGGCCCCTCGCCTCGGATCTCGGCAAGGGCGTCCATCAGCGCCGCTGCATCCGGCTCGCTCGAGCCCCAGAAGTCCGCCTCGGCGAGGACGAGCCTGCCCGCCGGGCTCGCGTTCAGGGCCAGGCGCACCTTGCCCGTGAACGCGGGATCGTCGCGCCTCATGATCATCATGCGAAGCGCCAGCCTCAGACCGAGGCTCTCGAGGTGCAGGGCGAGATCCGCTCCGGAGGAGGCCAGCAGCTTCCACGCCTCCTCGAACCTCCAGACATTGATCAGGGCGGCGGCGACGGTCGAGGCGGCCTGGATCCGGGACGAGTCCTCCGAGGCCTCGAAGAGGGTGAGCGCAGAGACGGCCTCGTCGAACCTCATTGTCCCGGCAAGGGCCGTGATCCAGACGAGCTTCACCGATCCGGGCAGGGTGGGGGAGAGATCCGAAAAGGCCGCGTTCAGCTCGTCGAGGGTCCGCGAGGGCGCGCCGGTCAAGAGGTACAGATCCGCCTTGAGGAGCTTTTGGGATGCCGGAGCGTCGGGCTGTGCATCGGGCATGGAGTCGAGGAGGGCCCGGGCGGCGATCGAATCCCCCGTCGCGGCGAGGGCTTCGACGAGTCCTGCCGTCGCCTCCACGCTTCCGGGGAACATCCCGAGGTAGGTGTGGTACAGGAACACCGACCTCTGCGTCTCGCCGGCAGAGAGCATCTCGCCGGCCAGCTCGAGCATGGCTGCGTGTCGGTCAGCCGTCATGGGCTCCACGGCCATCGCCTCGATGTACCTCGACATGAACGCGAACGCCTCCTCGGTCCTGCCCAGCACGAGACACAGGTCTGCCGCGGTGAGGAGCATCTCCTCGTCCAGCGGATCCGCCTCGACGAGCTGCGCTGCGACGTCGAGCGCGGCGGCGGGATCGCCTGCCTTCGTGTACAGGTCCACGAGCCTCGAGTAGGCCTCCGTGCTGGACGGCTCCGCCTCGATCGCGCGCCTGTAGTAGGCGTAGGCGTCCTCGAACCTGCCGCCGGCGGCGAGGATGTCGCCCATCACCACGAGGGCGGCGTCGAACCCGGGTTCCTTGTCGAGCACCTCCTGCGCGATCCCGGCGGCCTTTGAGGCGTCTCCCTTTGCCATGTAGGCCTCCGCGAGGCGGACCTTGATCAGCGGCTCGTCGGGCTCGCTGGTCAGCGCCATGGCGAGCGAGGCGATCGCCGCCTCGGCGTCGCCGGAGGCGATCGCCATCTCGGCTTCGAGAAAGGCCACCGCCGCATAGGGGGAGATGCTCTTCCTGGGCGCCTCCTGCTGATCGTCCGACGCTCCGGTTCCGGCGGGGCTGGCGGGCGCATGTCGGGCCGGACCGCACGCCAGGAGCACGAGCGCGACCACCGGTGCTAGCCTTGTTCCCATCGTGAAGCTATAATGATGCTCGCCGGTCATGGCTGGCGTCAATCTTACACCACGGAACGGGCAGCATGAAACCATCTCCTCGACATCTTCTCCTCCTCCTTCTGGCCATCGCGTGTGCCGCGATGATGATGGCCCACGCCCGGGTCTGCCTGGCCGTGGATGACGGAGAGGAAACCGAGGAGGAGATCGAGGAGGAGATCGAGGAGGAGGAGGAGTCCTGGCAGGATGAGGCCGAGAAGGAGGGCGACTCCGACGAGGACGAGGTCAAGGCCGAGGAAGAGAAGCAGCAGCAGAAGAAGAAGAAGAAGAAGAAGGGTAAGAAGAGCAAGGCCAGCCTCCTCATCCCGGTGAGCGAGGAGGGGGCCACCGTGGTCATCGACGGCGACGAGGTGGGCGTCACCCCCATCGCTCCCATCACCGGGCTGACCGTGGGCAAGCACCAGATCGAGGTCATCAAGGACGGGTTCCACGACTACATGGGCTTCGTGGAGATTCCCGGCGAGGGGACGATCCGGTACGACATCATGCTCGAGGGAGGCAAGCGCAAGAAGATCAAGGTTCCGAAGTTTCTCAAGACCTGGTGGTTCTGGACGGCCGTGGGGGCGGTCGTCGCCACTGGAGTGGGCGTGGGCATCTACTACGGCGTCAAGCCGGAGGAGCCGAGCGCCGTTCACTTCCCACCGTACTGACGCGAGCGGAGACTGACGACGATGAAAGCGAGACACAACGAGAGGACGGCGGCCCGGTGGGTGACGAGGGTCCTGATCGTGTGCATGGCCTCGGCGCTGCTCCTGAGCGGCGGGTGCAAGACCAAGAGGGTCGTCACGCTGAGGATCTCGAGCACCCACGTCAACCTGCTCTACTACTCCAGAGGCAGGGTGCTGTTCGAGCCCATCGACGGCACCTCGTTCAGATCGACAGGTGGAGGGCAGTGGGCCGGAGGCGACGTGACCTACTCCATCACGGACGAGGGCAACTTCGAGATCGTCATGGACGGCCAGTGGATGCAGGATGAGGTGCTGCGCAACAGGGAGGGGGCATACCCGGGCGCCTACGTCCTCGAGATCCCGCTCGTCGGCATCGAGGACGATGGCACGTTCGAGGTCTCGGTGGAGTACGCGTACGAGGACCTCGAGGACGGCACGGGATGGCGCGTCGTGGCAGACGGCCGGATCTATCCGTCGCTGGAGCTTCCGCTCGAAGGCAGCGACGACTACATCGGGATCGTCATGCAGTGCTCCGATCCGCAGGGCGAGGCCTGCAGCGTCACGCGCCCCGATCCCGACGGCGTTGAGGTGCCCGACATCCCGGACGTGCCGGACGCCACGGTCGAGCCGGATCTCGTCGACGACGTGGAGGATGCTGTCGGCGATCCCGTGGAGGATCCCGCTCCGGAGCCTTCCGATGACATCGAGGCGGACGATTCCGGCGACTAGGAGCGCACTGTACCACCAGGCGGAATTGCGGTATAAGGCAGGACAGCGCGGCACGGAGGCTGCGCTTCATCGTCAAGAGGTGAGAGATGGCATCGGATGAGATCAAGACGCGGTGTCTCGAGACCTTCGGTTCATGGATCGGTTCGCTGTCTGGCGACATCGAGGCGCTCATGGAGGTGGTCAAGGACGACTCCCTGGATCGCGGGGCACGCGAGGCCTCCACGGGCGGGATCAACTATCTCTTCAAGTCCCTGGACCTGATCCCGGACGGGATCGACGACATCGGGTACCTGGACGACGCGTTCACCATCCGCGTCTCGGCCAAGCTCGTCAAGCAGTCCGGGTTCGGCGGCCTGGGCGACGAGACGAAGAAGCGGCTCGAGTCGCTGGCCTCGGACACGGAGCTGATAGGCGGTCTGCTCGGCGACGAGCTCTACCAGCGGTTCGAGTCGTACGTGACCGATCTGAGGCTGGGAGCCGCCCGGGGCAGGATGGTCTCCGAGATCCTGGACGACGCGTCGACCATGAAGGAGCTCGAGGCCGAGGTGGCCCAGTTCTGCAAGGACTACGAGCCCCTGAAGTTCTCCAAGGACGAGAAGAACCTCATCAAGCTCACCGCCTTCTTCGACGCCAAGCTGCCCAGGGAGTCGCGCGTTCCCTAGGTCCGGCGTTTCACCCGGGTTTTGCCGGGCAGATCCTCGACAACGAAGCCCTGGGCCGCGAGCTCGGCGCGGATCTCGTCTGCACGCTCGTAGTCCCTGCGCTTGCGTGCTTCGTCGCGCTCGCCGACAAGCTGGGTGATCTCGTCCGGCAGCACCTCCGAGCGCCCGGACGGCGGGAGGATCGTCAGCACCTCGTCCACCCGCGCGAGCGCCGCCTCGAG
>JAFDER010000319.1 GCA_019310245.1 Deltaproteobacteria bacterium | reverse complement strand
GCATCGTCGATCGCGGGATCGGTGATGGTGTCCCAGAACTCGTCCCCCTCGCTCGTGGCGCAGCCGACCGCCCACAGCGCGATGACGACGACGTAAAGTCTTGCTCTCATCTCCACTCCTCGATGACAGAACAACTCTAGCACAGCTCTTTCCGCAATGCCCACAGGTTGGCCGTTATCATCAATGATATCGGGAGGATCCGCTTCCTGACTCCCGGCGAGCGTGGAACGATCCTTCTGATCGTGCCACAATCGAGCGTCCGCACTACATGCTGTGCTGGCGAGAGGAGAGGCTCGTGAGAACCGCGCTGCGTACGTGTGTCCTGGCGCTGGTCTGCACCGCCTGCGGATCGGGGAACAGGGGTGAGCCGGACGGCGAGGACGTCGTCCCGGACGGCGATGCACTCATCGAGGTGGTCGAGGTGATCCCCGATCCCGCGGCCGATGACGATGCGGCCACGGAGGTGATCCCCGATCCCGCGGCCGATGACGATGCGGCCCCGGAGGTCGAGTGCGGCGAGGACGCGGACTGCGACGACGCGGACCCGTGCACGCTCGATACCTGCGACACGGGGACCGGGCTCTGCGCCCACGGCGTCGTGGACGTCGACGGCGACGGGCACGTCGCAGAGGCCTGCGGCGGGGACGACTGCGACGATGCGGTCTTCACCGTGCACACGGGCGCGACGGAGATCTGCGACACGATCGACCAGGACTGCGACGGGGACGTGCTGGACGCTCCGGGCGCGGACGACGACCTGGACGGGTACCTGGACGAGGCCTGCGGCGGGACCGACTGCGACGACTCGGCCGGCGCCGTGAATCCCGGCGCCACGGAGATCTGTGACAACGTCACGGACGACGACTGCGACCTCGCGACCGACTGCGTGGACACGGACTGCGCCGGGCACATCTCCTGCACGGGTGGGACCTGCTCGGACCCCATCATCGTCCCGGGCACGGGGCTCTACACGATGAGCACCGTGGGCTTCCCGAACGTCGAGGAGGGATCGTGCCAGACGTTCGACGGAGGCGAGGTCGTGTTCTCGCTCACCCTGACCTCCAGCTCGGACGTGCACCTCGACACCGAGGGCTCGGACTACGACACAGTGATCCACGTCCGTGAGGTCGACTGTCTCGGGGTCGAGCTTGGCTGCAACGACGACGTGCGCGGCGACGACACCTGGTCCCGCGTGGATCTGCGCAGCCTGTCCGCCGGTACCTACGTCATCCTCGTCGACTCGACGCTGCCCGACACGGGCGGAAACCTCTCCCTCTCGGTCGTGGTCGAGCCGGTGTTCACCGTGGCGTCAATGACCGTCGAGGACGACCCGCTCGTCAGGATGCCCGGCACCCAGCCGGCCGACGGCGTGACGATCGAGTCGCCCACGAGGTGCCTGAACTGCCACGAGGGCTACGACCCGGCCGTGGAGCCCGGGTTCAACTGGAAGGGCTCCATGATGGCCCAGGCGGCGCGCGACCCCATCTACTGGGCCACGCTCACCGTGGCGGCCCAGGACTCCATCTGGGCCGTGGGCCGGCCCAACGGCGTCGACCTGTGCGAGCGGTGCCACTTTCCCGAGGGCTGGCTCGAGGGCCGCTCCGATCCCCCGGACGTCTCGGCGATGACGGGCTCCGACTACGATGGAGTGCACTGCGACTTCTGCCACCAGCTCTACGACCCGTTCTTCGAGGACACCTACACCGGCGTGCGCGAGGGTTCGGACTGGCTGAACTACTGGGACGAGACGAATGCCTCGTCCACGCCCTCGTCCACCGCCGCCGCGGATACCTACGCCGAGGACGCGATCATCGCCGCGGGAATCACCTTCTTCAACGGCAACGACTTCTTCGACACCTCGAACCAGCCCGTGTCCACGGGGTACACGGAGAACGCCGGAGGGCAGTTCTATGCCAGCCCGAACGGCGAGAAGCGCGCCCCGTTCGCGGACGCCTCGGGCCGACACTCGATGCTCTACTCGCGCCACCACAAGAGCAGGTACATGTGCGCCTCGTGCCACGACGTCTCGAACCCCGTCCTGCACAACCTCTCCTTCGAGGGCACGAGCCCGGGCGACGGCGTCACGGTCCTGCCCTCGGAGCAGGACGCCGCGCACGGCTACTTCCACGTCGAGCGCACGTTCTCGGAGTTCATGCTCTCGGCCTACGGCGCGCCCGGCGGCGCCCCCGGCATCGGCCCGTTCGATCCCTCCGTCTTCTCCACGTCCCTCGCCTCGAACAACATCGCCCGGTGCCAGGACTGCCACATGGCCGACGCGGTGGGCAAGGGAGCCGACAAGACCGACTCGATCCTCAGACCCTCGGGATCCACCGAGCACCCCCTCTCGGGGCAGCCGGTCCATGATCTAACCGGCGGGAACGTCTTCGTCTCCACGGTCCTCGCCTCCGTCGTCACGACCTCGAGCAACTACGACCCCGTGAACCGCACCCTGCTCGACCAGGGTCCCTCGCTCCTGACCATGGACCTCTCGCAGGGCGAGGGCATCGACCCGGACGCCATGCTCGCAGGAGCGGCCCGCGCCCTGGCCATGCTCGAGAGCGCGGCCACCATCCAGAACGTGACCTACGCCACGACCACGGGCGACCTGTCCTTCCGCATCCGCAACAACACGGGCCACAAGCTCCTGTCCGGCTACCCGGAAGGCCGCCGCATGTTCGCGAACATCCAGGTCTTCAGCTCGGGCGTGCTCATCCACGAGGTGAATCCATACGACGCCACCATCGGCACGCTCACGGGCCTCGATCCCGCCTACTCGCCCTCCAGCCCACCCCTGACCACCTCCGAGGAGCACCTCGACGAGCTCGTCTACGAGATGCACACCACGTCCTCGGTCACGGGAGAGACCACCACGTTCCACTTCGTGCTCGCAACCGGCCGGCACAAGGACAACCGCATCCCGCCGAAGGGATTCGACATCTCGTCCGCACCCTCCCGCATCATCGTTCCCGTGTGGCACGGCGTCGAGGACCCGGCCTTGTTCACCACGACCGAGTACGCCGGCGGCCACGACGACGTCTCCATCACCGTCCCCCCCGGAGCGGACCGCATCGAGATCCGCCTCTACTACCAGACCACCTCCCGCGAGTACATGGAGTTCCTCCGCGACGAGATCAACGGCGCCGGCGTCACCCTCTCGTCACCCACGCTCGCCGGCTCCGCCGTGGCCTACATCTCCCACACCGACCCCTTCTTCTCCGCCCTCTCGGCCTGGGGAGACACCATCTGGGACCTCTGGCTCCACAACAAGGACCTGCCAGGAGCCGCCCCCATCCTCATGACCGAGACCTCCTGGCCATAGTCCGGAATCTCGTCCAAGAGGCCCGGAGGCACGAGGAAGTAGATGTCGCGGGTATCCACCACCGTGAGGCCGTCCAACAGGATGTCGATGTGCGCCATGAACACCTGGGGATCCATCGTTTCCGGCACGGTCGTGTTGCGTGCCGGGTAGACGTCGAAGCACACATATGTTCCCGGCAGGATCTCCGAGAATCCCTCTGGCCTCGTGTCCCCGTCCGCATCGATCACACCGAGCGCGCCTGAGCAGATCATGGACGGGTCCATTGGATCGGCGACTCCTCCGACCACGTTCGGCAGGACCGCGTCGATGAAGACAGAGGCGTCGACGGTGTCCGACTCGTCATCCCGGACAACCGCCGTGATCCCGACCGGGACCTGGTGAGCCAGGATCTCGACCGCATCGACGACCTGGGCTCCCAGACCGGTACCCGAGGGCGAGATGTCGAAGACGAGGGGAGCGCCGCTCACGTCGACCGACCCCGTCCCATGGGCCACACTCGCCATGTCCCTGCGGCTCGAGGACGGCTCCGTCCCTGAGTTCACGCCGATGTACTTCGCACCGATGGAGTTGAGGGCCTCGGTGGCATCGTCGATGATGTACAAGGGGCTGCAACTGGCGATGCCACCCACGAATGAGGAGTCGCCGAACTGCACGACGATGGGCAGTGAGCCCTGACGGAAGCACGGCCAGCCGATGTCTCCCGGAGGAGTGCACGTCCAGATCGACGGCGACACGCCGCCCCATCCCACGAAAGGTGCAACGTCACCAGATGCCAGGGCGTAGATGTAGTGCGTGTACGGCGTGTGCGACCCGCAGGTCGACCAGAACGCGAGCGCTTCTTCCACCGCTGGGATGTCATTCGTCATCTGCCGGAGCATCGTCATGTTGTGCTCGCACGATGAGCAGTCCCCGAAGCGTCCCACCCCGAACCATACGTCCGGGATGATCGCCATCATGCTGGGGACGATCGTCGTCGCCAGACTCCAGTGCAAGCTGTCAATCTCACCGAGCATCGAACCGCTCGAGTCGAGGGCGAAGAACACGTCCACCTTCTGAAGGTCCGTCGCGAAGACCAGCGTGTCCATGTAGGGCTCCGGGTCCTCCTCGTAGGGTATGCGGAAAAAGTATGTGTGGTGGTCCGGTGGAGGATCCCAGGGATCGTACATGCAATCGATGAGGTCCGGCACTCCATCACCGTCCGTGTCGGCGTTGT
>JAFDER010000318.1 GCA_019310245.1 Deltaproteobacteria bacterium | reverse complement strand
CTCGGCATCCTCCTCGGGATCCACTGTCGGATCTTCCGTCGGATCCTCGGTCGGATCCTCGGTCGGATCGACCACCGGATCCTCGAGGGGATCCACGACGGGATCGGGCTGGGCGTCCTCGTACACCTCGACGGCCACATCGCCGTCCGGATCCGAGCCGGCGTCGCCCGTGGTCTTCGGATCGCCGCAGGCAGACAGCCCGATCATGATCACGGCCGAGGCGGCCAGGATCCTTCTGAGCGTCACCTCCGCGACGATCCCGTGCAGCCCGTCGTAAAGGTCGCGAAGCCGGCCAAGTAGCCTGTTCCTGCGCCTCCTGGGAAGCTGCGCGAGCGAGCCATCAACGATCAGCCTGTTGAGCTCGCCCGAGTACTTCCTGAACCTGCGAAGATTGCGCCTGTCCTGCGTGCTCATCTCTCCTCCTCGTCACGGGATCCGACATGAAATGATATGACAGCACGCCGGAAAGTCAACGGAAGGATAGTCTCAGGAGCGGTCTTCCTGTGCCTTCATGCGGGCGTTGTACCTGGCGATGGCCATCTGGGTGCGGCCCTTGAGCATGTGGGGCGAGAGGCGGCCGCAGGCGCCGAGGCCGTCGCGCGGCTTGCAGATGCCGTAGCACCACTGGGTGCGCGAGTGGGTCATCACGCAGCCGAGCACGCGGTACTCTGGCAGCTTGCGCTTGCGGGGCGACTTGAGCAGATGATCGAGATCAACCATGGAGCCCTCCAGTCTCGTCGACGGATCCGACAGTCATTCATTCTTCAATTAGGGCGCGTCGGCGGGGAGGCAAGCCTCAGGGCTTGAGAGCGGACAGGCCGAGGCTCGTCACGCTCGAGAGCAAGTCGCGGACCTCGGCCTCGTTCAGCTGAAGGCTCTTCCTGCCTTCCTGGACCAGGGGATCGCCCAGGCTGAAGCAGTCGCCGAGAGGGACCTGATTGAGGATGCGCAGATCGGTGAACCCGGCCCGCTCGATGATGGACAGGTAGTCGTCGCGCAGGCTCGCCCCGGCCACGCAGCCCACGTAGGCCAGCACCGAGTCCCGGATCGCGGGCGGGAGCGGCTTCTCGAGCACGATGTCCGAGACCATGATCCTGCCGCCCGGCCTCAGGACCCGGAAGGCCTCCGCGAAGACCCTCTCCTTCTCGGGCGAGAGGTTGATCACGCAGTTGGAGATGATGACGTCCACGCTCGCGTCCTCGACTGGCAGGGCCTCGATCGTGCCCTTGCGGAACTGCACGTTCTCGAAGCCTCCCGAGCGGGCGTTCTCGCGGGCCTTGACGAGCATGGCCTCGGTCATGTCGACACCGATCACCTTCCCCGAGGGGCCCACCTTCTCGGCGGCGAGGAACACGTCCAGCCCAGCGCCCGATCCCAGGTCCAGGACCACCTGGCCGGGCTCGAGCGCGGCGAGCGCCGTCGGGTTGCCGCACCCCAGGCCAAGGTTCGCGCCCTCGGGAACGGCGCTCATCTCGCTGTCGCAGTAGCCGATCTCCCGGCCCACCTGCTCGGGCTGGCAGCCGGAGCCGCAGCAGCTCGAGGCGCTCAGCGCCGCCAGCGCGTACCTGTCGCGCACCACCTTGCGGACGGACTCCGGGTCGTCGCTTCTCATCCTGCTCATGTCGTCCTCCTCTCCCCCTCGGGGCAGCATGACTCGAGCGCATCGGCGAGCTCCCTGAACAGGGCCACGATCTCGGGAATCCTCGCCGTGTAGTACACCTCCTTGCCGCGCTTCTCGCTCCTGAGCAGACCCTGATCGCGCAGCTGCCTGAGGTGCCGCGAGACCACGGACAGGTCCACGGGACAGCAGTCGGCCACCTCGCTGACCCTGAGCTCGCATCCGCGCTCGGCCAGCGAGGCGAGGATCGCCACGCGGTTGGGATCGCCCAGCGCCTTGAAGAAACCGGGTGAGATCAAGGACTTGAGGTCTGAGCAGCAGGTGTGTTCGTCGGTCATGCCATCACGCTTTCATATTTGCGTCACTATGCAAATATAAGCCATCCCCACGGGATGTCAAGACCTTCCCGCTGCCCTGAGGAGGTTCTCCGCTGCCCTGAGCCCGTCGAAGGGCAGCCCGGACAGGCTTCTAGGGCGTGATCATCGCCGTACCGTCGGCGCGCAGGGGATCGAGCTCGTTGTACCGGTCGCGGTCGAAGGCGAAGCGGTGTGCGCCGCGCGCGCCCTCCACCGCCTCGAGGTAGGCCGGTGAATCGAGGTACCCCTGCACCACCTCGTCCGTGGCCCGGATCATCTCCTCGTGAAGCCAGCGCAGGGGCGCGCCGCTCGTCTCGTCGACCACGCACCCCAGCTCCACGCCCCAGGCGAACTCCGCAAGCGAGATCCCGTCCAGGCACCGGAGCAAAGCCTCGAACCGTCCCTGGGTCTCGGGATCGAAGAACCTGAACTGCCCAGCGTACATCACGGCGTTGTGCGCGAACTCCGGGCAGACCATGATGCCCGAGAAATCGAGACGCGCGGCCAGGCCGAGGAACATGTCCATGACCTCGCGGCCCACGCCGCAGCCGGGGTGATCCTGACCGGGAAGGGCGGGCCTCTCGGGCGTGAAGGAGCGCGTGGGATCCTGGAGCCGGACCCACTGGATGATGAGCATGTGCAGGTGCCTGCCCTGCAGGGGGCCGGCGAACTCCTGATCCGTGTGGAAGTCGTCGTCTCGAAGGATGCACTCGCCGAGCAGCATCGAGCGCATGCCTCTCTCGGCGGTGAGCCTCACGGTCTGCCTCTCCGGATCCGCCGTCTCGAGGGCAACGGCGAAGCGCTCGAAACCCCGCTCGCGGAGCTTCGGGGTCACGCCGTAGCGCTCGAACACCTCGACCACGTCCTGCGGGGAGTAGTGATCGAGGAGCATGGCCCCCTGTCCGCGGCGCGACACCAGCGCGTCGATGTCGTCCTCGGTGGGAAGCATCTCCGAGGAGCCGATGAAGTGCTTCAGCTTGCGGATCGCCTCTGGCAGCTTGAGAGGTGCCATCGGCCGCTAGCCTAGAGCCGGGTGGGAGCCCCGGCAAGTACAATCACAACACACGCTTGAAATCCTCGCCAGAACACCTATATTCGCGCGTACGGGGCTGTAGCTCAGCTGGGAGAGCGCCAGAATCGCACTCTGGAGGCCGAGGGTTCGATCCCCTTCAGCTCCACCGCCAGATGGCAGGAGGGTCATGGAGATCATCTGCACCATCATTCCCGATGCACGCGGCGTCGAGCGGTTTCCTCTGGTCTACGACGCGGGCATGACAATGATCCGTCTCAACTTCACCCACATCGACCAGGACGGCGCGAAGCGGCTCGTGAAGGCCACGCGCACGTTCAACAAGATGCGCGGCGGCAGCGTGCGCATCCTCCAGGATCTCAGGGGACCCAAGCTGGTCATGGGACGCGTGCCGGGAGGCGAGGTGGAGGTGCCCGCAGGCCAGCCCGTGCGCTTCTGCAAGCCGGGCACCGAGGACGGCTTCGGGAGGTACCGCGGCCTCGTCGTGCCGGTGGTGATGGAGGGCGACTTCTCCGCGCTCGCCACAGCCCGCAGGCTCACGGCAAAGGACGCCACCCTCGTCTTCGAGATCATGGACAACAGGGCGGACCGCGAGGGGTGGATCGAGGCCGAGGTCCTGCGCGGCGGCATGCTCAGGACCGAGAAGGGGCTCAACGCGCCCGGGATGAAGCGCGAGAGCAAACTGACGGACAAGGACTCGAAGGACCTCGCCTTCGGCATCGGGCTCAAGGTGGACGTGGTGTGCCTGTCGTTCGTCTCGAGTGCGGCCGAGGTCAAGCAAGCGCGCCGGATCATCAAGAAGAAGGGCGCGCACAAGCCCGAGGTGTGGGCCAAGATAGAGACCGCCGAGGGCGTCAAGAAGGCCGCGGAGATCGTCGAGGCGGCGGACGGGATCGTCATCGGCCGCGGAGACCTGGCGGCCGAGACCTCGCGCTACGAGGTGGCGGGCCACCAGCGCAGGCTCACGAGGCTGGCCGCAAAGAACAAGAAATCGTGCATGGTGGCCACCGGCATCCTCGAGTCGCTCCGCCGCTCGGTCAACCCCACGTTCGCCGAGCTCAGGGACATCCACACCTCCGTGCTCGAGGGCGCGACGGGCTTCATCCTCACGTCCGAGACGAGCGTGGGTCGCAACCCGGACCTGGCCGTCACGATCCTGCTCGAGGCCGCGCAGGCCGCGAAGCGGTCGAAGTCGGGCAAGAAGTAAGGATTGATCGAAGAGGAAGGCGCGCGGCTCTTTTCAGAAGTCCATGCCGCCCATGCCGCCCATGCCGCCCATGCCGCCCATGCCGCCCATGCCGCCCATGCCGCCGCCGCCGCCGCCGGGCATCGCCGGCTCCTCGTCCCTGGGAAGCTCGGTGATGGTGCAGGCGGTCGTGATCATGAGGCCCGCCACGCTCGAAGCGTTCTGCAGGGCTGCACGCACAACCTTCGTGGGATCGATGACGCCGGCCTTGGCGAGGTCCTCGTAGGTGTCGGTGGCCGCGTTGTAGCCGAAGGCCCCTTTGCCCTCGCTGACCTTCTGGACCACCACG
>JAFDER010000048.1 GCA_019310245.1 Deltaproteobacteria bacterium | reverse complement strand
GTCTTGCGGTCCGAGGCGGACGCGGAGGACGCCGTGCAGGAGGCCATGCTCTCGCTGCTGGCGGCGCCTCACGTGCTGACCACCGTCGAGCAGCTCGGTGCGTGGCTCTTCACCGTGGTCAGGCGGCGGGCCGTGGACATCATCCGGAAGGACTCCACGCGCAGGCTCAGGGAGCAGGAGAGCGGTCTGGATGAGCTGTTCGAGGGGGCTCCATGTTCCACCGGGACTGCTCCGGGCCCGCTGAAGAGAAGCCCTCCGGATCCTCCTAGCGTTTCTGGACATCGCGCGGGCTTGAGGTAGTCTGCTCGTGTGATGGCGCGCATCCCGGCCCTCCTGCCCGTTCTTCTCGCCGCGGCCTGCGGGCCGGGCGAGAGGATCGTCGTCGAGCCTCCCGTGGCCGACGAGCCCGTCGTGGAGACGGTCTGCATGATCGAGCCCCTGCCGGTGGTCAGCGGCCCCGAGTGCGAGACCGGGCCCATCCCCGACCTCGCGTCAGAGGCGAGCCTCGAGCCGTGGGCCGAGAAGGTCGTGGCAGAGCAGACGTCACGGCTGGGAAGCAAGGACCCGGTCGAGAGGCAGGTTGCCGCACGCGTGCTGGGAGCGATCGGTCCCGGCGCGGCGGTCGCGGCGCCGTCCCTCGTCGATGCGCTCGAGGACGTGGACGTGGACGCGAGGCTGAGGGCAGCCGCGGCGTTGTGGCGGATCGGCGTGAGCAGGGACGCCGTGCTCCCCGTGCTCGTCGAGGTGATCAAGAGCGGCGACCTCGCCGCCCGGATGGCCGCGCTCGACGCGATGGCCGAGGTCGGGCCGCATGCATGCGAGCACGTGGATCTCATCGCCACGCTTCTCGACGACGAGCCGCCGGGACTGCGCGCCAAGGCCGCGTCGGCGCTCGGCGCCGTGGGCCCGCTGGCCTGGACGGCCGTGCCCGACCTCGTGCGCATGCTCGAGGACCCCGTGCCCTGGGTGGCCTCCAAGGCGTACATCGCTCTCGGCACCATCGGTGAGCCGTCGCTCGGCGCCCTCGTCGATGCCCTCGGGAGCGAGAACGAGGCTGCGGTCAAGGGTGCGCTCGCGGCGATGGTCGGCATGAAGTCCGCGGCGAGGGACGCCATGCCCGCCCTCGTGTGCATGATCGGAGACAAGAGCTGGGAGAACCGGCGGCTCGCTTTCATGGCGCTGGGCGCCATGGTCGGGCCCGCGGACGGGGAGCTCGTCCCTGCGCTCGTTGCGGGGCTGTCCGACGAGAACATCCACGTGCGGCCGTCGGCGCAGGGCGCGCTGGTGATGATCGGCGAGGAGGCCGCACCCGTGCTGGCGGCTCTGATCGCCACGGGAGACGAGGAGCAATGCCGCATGGCCACCTGGGCCCTCGTGGCGATGGAGGGCAGGGCCGCGGCCGCGGTGCCGGAGCTCATCGAGGTTCTCGTCGGCGACGGCGAGACGCATCAGCTCGAGGCGGCATGCCTCGTGCTCCAGCACGTGGTGCCCGGGCACGTGCCGGACGAGAGTCAGAAGACCATGGAGGCGCTGGCCAGCTCGATGAAGGACGAGGGATGGGACCTGCGCTGGCGCTCGGCCGTGGCTCTGGGGGAGTTCGGCACGCCCGCCATCCCGCACCTCATCGAGGCCCTCGACGATCCCGACCCGACGGTCATGCGCTACGGAGCGGAGGCCCTGGGCCGCATGGGCGAGGACGCTGCGCCGGCCGTGGGGAGCCTCGTTGCCCTGCTGGAGCGCGATGACTGGAGGGCGCACGATGCGGCCTGCATCGCTCTGGGACAGATCGGCCCGTCCGCCCTGGAGGCCGTGCCGCTTCTCGTCGAGGAGCTCGCGAGCGCGCCTCACGTCGCCGCGTGGAGCGCGGCCACGGCGCTCGGCGGCATCGGAGCCGCGGCCGGCGATGCCGTTCCCGAGATCCTCGAGGCCTTCCCCGATTCCGACCCGTCCCATCTCGAGTTCTACCCGGCCGCCCTGGGCCACATGGGAGTGCACGCAAAGGACGCGCTGCCCGATCTCGTGGCCATGCTCGAGCACCCGATGGCCGAGGTCAGGAGCCAGGCCGCGTGGGCCCTGGGACAGATGGGGCCCGAGGCCAAGGACGCGGTGAAGCCGCTCACCGCCGCGGTCGAGGACGGGTACATGGGATTCAACGTCAATGCCATCAAGGCGCTGGGAAGGATCGGGCCGGGAGCCACGAAATCGCTTCCCGTCCTGCTGAAGGCCATGTCCAGGACGGGCTACTCGAAGGTGAGAGTCATCGCCATGCAGGCCGCGGTCGACATGAAGGCGAGTCCGAAGAAGGTCTTGCCCGTGCTGATCGAGGCGCTGGGCGATCCCGACCCCGAGGTGAGGTCCGGCGCGTGCCACGCCATCCGCGGCTACGGGCCGGACGCGGCAAAGGCGGCAGCCGAGCTCGGCAAGCTCCTCGAGGATCCCGAGCGCAGGAACGAGAGCTCGTGGGCCGCTCTCGCGGCGCTGGCCTCCATCGGACCTGGAGCCAGGGACGCCGCGGCCTCGATCATCTGGAGCCTGCAGTATCTGGGCACGCGCGAGGGTGCGGGCATGGCGCTCCGGTCCATCGGTGAAGCGGCCGTGCCCGCGATGATCGATGCGCTCCCGGACGAGGCATGGAGCACCGACGACGAGCTGGCGCGCGTGCTGGGACTCATCCTGAGGGGCGAGCCGTTGAAAGAGGGCTAGGACTCGGGGATTGTCGGCGGCACGAGGAAGAACACCGCGCGGGTGTCGAGGACCGTGACCTCGTCCGCGAGCACGTCGATGTACGCGATGAACACCTGTGGGTCGGACGTGGCCTCCACGGTCTCGTTGCGCGCGGCGAAGATGTCGAAGCAGACGTTGGTGCCGGGCAGGATGCCCGTGAAGATGTCGGGCTCGGTGTCGCCGTCCGTGTCGTCCACGGGCAGGCTTCCCGGGCAGACCTTCGTGGGGTCTCGCGGATCCGCGACGCCGCCCACCGTGTTGGCCACGATGCTGTCGATGAACTGGGTGGCGTCCACCGAGTCGGCCGTGTGGTCGCGCGCCTGGGCGGAGATGTCGATGGGCACCTGCTGGGCCAGGGTCTCCACGCCGTTGACCACCTCCGTGCCGAGGCTCGATCCGTCGTGGGGAATGACGTAGATGAGAGGGCTGCCCGTGGAGTCCACGGCGCCCGTGGCCGTCGTCATCGCCGTGGCGTGCGCGATGTTGTCGGGGGCTCCATTGTCGTTGACGATCGAGATGACCTTGGCGTGCGCGTCGACGAGCGCCTCGACCGCCTGGTCGAAGGTGGGCGGCAGCGGGTCGATCCCGGCGTAGGGATATGTCCCACCGGGGCCGTTGTGCATCGGCGCATCAGTGAACATGATCACGATGGGGATCGCGTCCGGCCTGAAGCAGGGGTATCCAACTTCCCCGGTCGTGCAGGATCCCTGCGGGGCCAGGAACGTACCGAACCCCGCCCCGGTCGCCGTGGCGTAGAGGGCGGGAACGTGACTCTCGGGCAGGTCGTAGCCTGAGTGGAGGCCCAGGGCGTTCACGCCGGCCTGCGCGGCCGAGACGTCGCTCGTCATCCTCTGCATGAGACCGAAGACCACGTCCAGGCCTCCGGAGCCGTACGGGGAGACCGGGTAGTCGTCGAAGCGTCCAACGCCGAACCAGACGTCCGGGATGACGGCGGAGATCGCCGGGATGATGGTCGTGGAGAGGCTGGTGCGCAGGTTGGTGATCGCGCCGCCCATCGATCCGGTCGTGTCCATGAGGAAGAACACGTCGGCCTTCTTGATGTCGGTGCTGAAGACGAGCGTGTCGCCCGGCGGTTCGGGATCGTCCATGTACGGGACGAGGAAGTAGAAGTTGCCCTCGCTCGTGGGATTCGATTCGGGATCCAGTGGGTCCGTCCCGGCCCCGACCTCGATGAGGTCGGGCGCGCCGTCGCCGTCCGAGTCCTCGTCGTAGGGGTCCAGCCCGTGGTCGTTCTCCCACCTGTCGCTCAGGCCGTCGTTGTCGCTGTCGCGGTCCCTGAAGTCCGGCGTTCCGTCCCCGTCCGTGTCGCGCGGCGGCGTGTCGAGGTCGTCGTCGCCCGCCTCGGCCACGTCCGGGATGCCGTCCGCGTCCGAGTCGAGGTCCTCGTAGTCGGGATCCCCGTCGCCGTCCGTGTCCACGTCCCCGCTCCTGCCCTCGTCCGCGTCCGAGATCGTGTCCCCGTCGGCGTCCACCACGGGAGGTGCGTCGGGCTCCGTCTCCTCGACGACGTCCACCTCGGTCCCGTCCTCCACGTCGGTCCCGTCAGTGTCCGTTGTCGTGTCGGTGGCGTCGGCACTGCTGAAGTCCGTGTTGCAGGACGCCGCGAGGAACGCGATCAGGAAAGCACCGAGAACCCTCATCGCTCACTCTCCTTCATAGGTGAAATTTTAGGCTATAATCGGATTTAATCAACTTTTCGAAGGACGGGCCCCGTGACCCTGGATGTGCAGACGAGCGTTGTGCGGGCCAGCCGATTTGTGTACGGTGGACCCCGGTTTCATGGCAAGGGAGGAGATCCAATGCACGCACGCATCATCGCACTTCTGGCTGCAGGGACGATCGCCACGGGCGGCTGCTGCAACTGCATGGAGGCCCTGAGCAAGTACGAGGAGAAGTCGGCCCGGAGCACAGCTGCGGGTGGAGACGTGGAGCTCGATGCGACCTACGAGAACGCCGACCTCGGCTTCAGCGTCCAGCATCCCGGGCACTGGGGGGCCAAGAGCACCAGCGAGAACGTGATCGTGATCGGCGGGCTGGACGAGGCGAAGCCGGACTTCACGGCCACCGTGAACATCCAGGTCCTCGAGCACACCGATGAGGTTTCGCAGGACGAGAAGGTCGAGGCGGAGATCGAGCACCTCAAGACGCAGATCCTCGGAGCCGAGGGAGGAAAGGTCTACGACGAGGAGCCGTTCGAGCTCGAAGACGTCGAGGGCAACACGAGGAAGGGCACCTCGATGATGTTCGAGTACTCGCTCAATGCCATCGACTACAAGCAGTACCAGATCGTGCTTCCCGGCAAGGACCCGAACGACGTCGTCACGTGGGCCTACACGAACCACGCGGTCGTCTACGACGAGCACCTGCCCATCACCGAAGCCATGCTCGAGACCTGGAAGCTCACGAGGTAGACGGCGGTCCGCGCCCGCAATAGCTGTCTCATCCCTGTGCTAGTATCGATTCACGCGGCGGGGATCGAGTGACGTTCTACGTGCACAGGAGCAACCGGCTCGAGGTGCTGGCGGATGCGCTGGCCGGGGTGGTCGAGCGGCCAAAGGGCGGCGTGCTCGTTCGCGAGCCCATCATCGTGCAGAGCCGGGGAATGGAGCGGTGGGTGAGCATGCGCCTGGCCGAGAGGCTGGGCGTGTGGGCGAACCCGTGGTTCCCGTTCCCCAGGAAGTTCCTCGAGGACGTGTTCGATGCGGCGATCGGCAAGGCCGAGGCGGGCTTCGAGAAGGAGACGCTGATCTGGTCGATCTCGGCGGCGCTTCCGAGATGCCTGGGCGACGACGAGTTCGCAGAGCTCAGGGGCTACCTGCGGGACGACGAGCTGGGCCTCAAGAGGCTCCAGCTCGCCGAGCGCATCGCGCAGGTCTTCGACCAGTACGCCGTCTACAGGCCCGAGATGGTGCTCGCGTGGGAGGCGGGCGAGGGCGAATCGTGGCAGGCGCTCCTGTGGCGCGAGCTTGGCGGGACGCACTTTGCGGCGCGCTCCAGGGACTTCCTCGAGGCGTGGGCGAGGGTCGGGGAGAGACCGGCCGGCGTGCCAGCCCGGGTGAGCCTGTTCGGCATCTCGTCCCTGCCTCCACGCTACATGAATGTGCTGGCGGCCATGGGGAAGCTCGTGGATGTCCACGCTTTCCTGCTCGGCCCCTCGAGAGAGCAGCTGACGGAGGAGACGGTGAAGGGCCATCCCCTGCTCGCTTCCATGGCGCGGCAGGGAAGGGAGTTCCACGAGGTTACTCTCGGGGCGGCGCGGCGGGCCGGCTGCCCGTGCGAGGGCCGGGACATGTACGAGGATCCGGGCCGCGGCTCCATGCTGGAGGCCCTCCAGTCGGACATCCTGAGCGCGGCTGCCGGAGGCCGGCTCGATGACGACGGGTCCATCGTCGTGCACTCCTGCCACGGCCCCATGCGGGCCGTGGAGGTGCTCAGGGATCAGCTTCTCGACATGTTCTTGGACGAGGCGCTGGCTCTCGAGCCGCGGGACGTGATCGTGATGACACCGGACATCGACAGGTACGCCCCGTTCGTGGAGGCGGTGTTCATGGCCGATGAGCGGGGCAGGGGCCGCATCCCGATCCGCATCGCGGACAGGAACGTGCGGTCCGAGCATCTCGTCGTGGACGCTTTCCTCGCCGCGCTCGAGACGTTCGGAGGCCGGATGACCGCGAGCGGGCTGCTGGACCTGCTCGCCCTGGAGCCCGTGCGCGGCAGGTTCGGGATCGAGGCGGGCGATCTGGAGCGGATCCGCACGTGGGTCGTGGACTCGGGCGTGAGGTGGGGCGTGGACGCGGAGCACAGGGAGGCTGTCGGACGGCCGGGGTTCTCCGAGAACACCTGGCGGTTCGGGCTGGACAGGCTGCTCCTGGGATACGCCATGCCCGGACGGGGCAGGGCGTCGTTCGGGGGCGTGCTGCCCTACGACGACATCGAGGGAGGCGAGGCCGAGCTCCTGGGCCGCTTCGCCTCGTTCGCCGAGCAGGTGTTCCGTCTGAGGCGCGACCTCGCCACGCCCCGAGGGATCGGGGAGTGGAAGGGTGTACTCGAGAGCGTTCTCGAATCGTTGATCGAGTCGACGAACCTCTCCGCCTGGCAGCACCAGATGATCCGCGGTGCGCTCGGGGGGATCTCGGAGCGGGCCGCGGCGGGAGGCTCCGACGAGCCAGTGGTCCTCGACGCGGTGGTGGCGCACCTGGAAAGGGTCCTGGACTCGGACCGTGCGTCGCACAACTTCCTGGGTGGAGGCGTCACCTTCTGCGCCCTGCTTCCCATGCGCTCCATTCCCTTCAAGGTGGTGTGCCTCCTGGGCATGGATGACGACGCGTTTCCACGCACGATGCGCTCGCCGAGCTTCGACGAGATCGCGGGGGATCCGCGCGCCGGAGACCGCTCCAGCCGCGAGGACGATCGGTACATGTTCCTCGAGGCCCTGCTCTCGGCGCGTCAGAGGCTCGTCATCACCTACACGGGGCGGTCCATCAAGGACAACAGCGAGAGACCTCCGTCCGTGGTCGTCAGCGAGCTCCTCGATGCGCTCGGAGGAGGGGAGCACGAGGACGTGCGCAGGAGGCTCGTCGTGCGCCACCCGCTGCAGCCCTTCAGCCCGGACTACTTCGGTGCGGGCGGCGACGGGAGGCTCTTCAGCTACTCGAGGACGCACTGGGAGGGAGCGTCGGCACTCGTTGCCGAACGCGTCGAGGCACCGCCGTTCATGAGGGGGCGTCCGCTGGACGCGGTCGAGAGCGAGGAGCTGCTCGTCGACGATCTCCTGCGCTACTTCCAGCACCCGACGCGCTTCTTCCTCCAGAGCCGCATCGGGCTGTACATGGCCGACGAGGAGGCCTCGATCGACGACCGCGAGCCGGCCTCCCTGGGCCCTCTCGAGCGGTACGCTCTCGGCTCGTCGCTGCTCGAGCGCGCGCTCGAGCACGACGACCTCGCGGATGCGTACCCCTCCGTGCGGGCGGCGGGAGGCCTCCCGCTGGGATCCGTCGGCGCGTGCGCGTACGCGGACCTGGTGCCCGAGATCGAGGTGCTCGGTCATGGGGCGGCCGCGTGGATGCAGGGAGATCCACCGGACCCGGTTCCCGTGGACGTGACCATCGGCGGCACGCGGCTCGCCGGGATGCTTCCGGGCGTGTGGCCTGGTGCACAGCTCGTCCACGGGTACGGGAAGTTCAATGCGAGGAGGCTGCTCGACATCTGGATCCGGCATCTCTTGCTCGCGTCCCTCGAGGACGAGGACCTCCCGTCGACGAGCGTGCTCGTGGCGCGCCCGGGCGGCGGCATCAAGGCAACGTCCATCACGCTCGAGCGCGTGGACGACGCCAGGGCCCGGCTCCACGATCTGCTCGAGGTGTACCTCACGGGTCAGCGCGTCGCGCTGCCGCTCTTTCCCGAGGCTTCCTCAGCCTACGCCGGCGAGTGGCGCAGGGCCGAACATCTCGACGAGCCGGACCGCCACTCGGCGGCGATGAGAAGGGCCTCCGACACGTTCCGCGGCCGGTGGGCCGCCGGGGGTGGCGAGTCCGACGCTTACGTCGACAGGGCGTTCGGGTCGATGGATCCTCTGGTCGCTCCGGGTGCAGCGCTCACCTTCGGGCTTGCCGCGGTGATGGACTTTTCCGGCCTCGCCCTGCGCATCTTCGATCCCCTCCTGTCGATCTTGCAGGAGGGGGCGTGATGCTGCCGTTCGACCCGGTGACGGTGCCCCTCCCCGGCATCCACCTCGTCGAGGCGAGCGCCGGCACGGGCAAGACGCACAACATCACCACGCTGTTCCTCAGGCTGCTCGTCGAGCAGAGGCTCGAGGTGGGGCAGATCCTCGTCGTGACGTTCACGAGAGCCGCCACGGCCGAGCTCCGGGACAGGATCCGCAAGAGGCTCAGGGATGCCATCCCGGCATTTCGGGACGGAGGGAGCTCCGAGGACGAGGACATCGACAGGCTCGTCAGGACACGGGCTGCGCAGGGCGGAGGATCCCTGGAGCAGGATCGGCTGCACCTCGTGGAATCTCTCCGGTCCTTCGACGAGGCGTCCATCTTCACGATCCACGGCTTCTGCCAGAGGATGCTCCAGGAAAACGCGTTCGAGAGCGGCTCGCGGTTCGACACCGAGCTCACCGTGGACGAGAGCACGATCCTCGCCGAGGTCGTGGACGACTTCTGGACGAGCGAGGTGTGCGGTGCGGGCGAGATCTTCTACAGGTTCCTCGGGCTGCTGAAGTACAGCAAGTCCAGGCTCGAGTCCCTGGCGACCACGGCGGTCCGGCACCGCAGGGCGCCCGTGCTCGTCGACCAGGGCGAGGACGTGCTCGAGAGCTGCTGGGACCGCTACGTCCAGGCGTGGAACGAGGCGTTCGAGATCTGGCGGTCGGAGAGGGAGACCGTGCGGGAGATCCTGCACCGGGCCGTCGAGGACGCGGATCTCAAGAAGACTTACTGCGGTGGCGATCACGAGAAGCTGGATCGGTGGCTGGGCGACGTGGACGCCCTGCTTGGCGGCGATGCCTTCGATAATTTGCGCAAACCCCCGCTTGCCCGCCGCAACGTGGTCGGCAAGTTCACGCCCTCCGGTCTGCTGGACTTCCAGAAGAAGGGAAGGACGGTCCCCGCGAACCCGTTCTTCGACGCGTTCGAGAGGCTCTTCACGCCCGATTCCGTGCTGCGCGCCGCGGCGCGAAGGAGGCTGGACAAGCTCAGGTGCGATCTGGTGATGCACGCGCGATGCGTGCTGGAGGAGAGGAAGAGGAGGGCGGGGGTGCAGTCGTTCGACGACCTTCTCCACGATCTCGCCAACGCCCTCGAGGGCCCGAGCGCAGGCGCGCTCGCCGACGTGGTGCGCGGCCGCTTCCACGCGGCGCTCATCGACGAGTTCCAGGACACGGACCCTGTGCAGTACGAGATCTTTGGCAGGGTCTACGGGGGCACGGAGAGCTCGCTCTTCCTCATCGGCGATCCCAAGCAGTCGATCTACGCGTTCCGGGGTGCTGACGTCTTCTCGTACATGCGTGCGAAGAGGGACGCCGGAGCGGAGCGAACCTGTACGCTCGGGACGAACTGGAGGTCGGACCCGTCCCTGATCCGTGCGGTCAACACCATGTTCGGACGAGTGGAGAAGCCGTTCGTTTTCGAGCAGGAGGGGATCGGGTTCGAGTCCGTCGGCCACCCGGACGGGAGGACGGACAGGCTGTCGGGCCCCGGGCCGGCGCTCGAGATCCTCCTGCACCGCCGCGAGGAGGCAGGATGTGCGCCGCTCGGCAAGGCGGCAGCGTGGCGGGATCTTCCCGGGCTGACCTCCGCCGAGATCTCGAGGTTCCTCGCATCGGGCCGCTCGATCACCGACGCATCGGACAGGGAGCGGAACGTGGAGGCCGGAGACGTGGCCGTGCTCGTGCGCACCAACCTGCAGGCTCTCGACATGCAGGCTGCTCTCAGGCGGCTTCGCATCCCGAGCGTGCTCCACAGCCAGGCATCCGTTCTCGAGTCCGCGGAGGCGCTGGAGTTCGAGCAGGTCCTCAGGGCCGTGTCCGAGCCCGCGAACCCGGGCACGCTCAAGCAGGCGCTCTCGACGAGCCTCTTCGGCCTCGGAGGCCGTGAGCTCGCCGTGATCCAGGACGAGGACGAGGCGGCGTGGGAGGCGTGGATCCAGGGCTTCCAGGAGTGGCGCGAGCTGTGGACGCGGGGAGGCTTCATCCAGGCCTTCCGCAGGATGCTCGACAGGCACTCCATCCAGAAACGGCTCCTCGGCCTCGTGGACGGCGAGCGCCGTCTGACGAACGTGCTCCACCTCGGCGAGATCCTGCACGTGGCGGCGAGCGGGAGCCGCATGGGGCTCGACGGGCTCGTGCAGTGGTTCGCACGGGTGCGCGGCGACAGGAGCGGCCGCGAAGAGGTGGCAGAGGACGAGAGGCAGATCCGGCTGGAGAGTGACGCTCACGCGATCCAGATCGTGACCATCCACAGGAGCAAGGGCCTCGAGTACCCCGTGGTCTACTGCCCGTACCTGTGGGACGGAAAGCTGCACCCGCCCGCCCTCCACGCCCCCGCGCTCTTCCACGTGCAGGCCGGCGGGGGCGAGCAGGACCACGAGCTCAGGATCGACCTCGGCCTGGCGAACAGGGAAGAGGTCCTGTCCATGGCCGCGAGGGAGGAGTTCGCCGAGCATCTCAGGGTCCTGTACGTGGCGGTGACCCGCGCGAAGCACAGGTGCACGCTCGTCTGGGGCGGGATCAGGGACTCGTGCACCTCGGCGCTCGGATATCTCCTCTTCCAGGAAGACGATGGAGGCGATCCCGTCCGGGCCACCTCTGCACGCATCCTCGAGATGAGCGACGATGACATGGCTGCCGGACTGGACGAGCTGGCCTCCGCGTCGGGCTCCACCATCGGCTGGCGCGACCTGCCCCGCGAAGGCGTCACGGTTCGCGAGGCGGGAGAGGCGGTGGCCTCGAGGCTCGACTACCGCAGGCCGATGCCTTTCGTCGAGGGCTCCTGGTCCGTCACCAGCTTCTCGAAGATGTCGTCGTCTGCGCGGTCGGTGAGCCGGCCCGCCGCCGAGGGGATCGACCACGACGAGGCCTCGGGCGTGGAGCCCGGCGAGCGGCCCGCGGAGCAGCCTCCCACCCCCGACAGGATACGGCTCCACGGCTTTCCGAAGGGTGCGGGGCCCGGCTCGTTCATCCACGACGTGTTCGAGCACCTGGACTTCGAGGAGCACGGTGCGAGGGGGTTCCCGGAGTTCGTCGGCGAGAGGCTCGCGCGCTTCGGCTTCGATGCGGACAGGTGGAAGCAGACGGTGGCGGACGCCGTGTCGGACACGCTCGTCACGGCGCTGCCGGCGCTGGCGGGAGGCGATCCCTTCAGCCTGAGTCGCGTTCCTCTCTCGCACCGTCTCACGGAGATGGAGTTCATCTTCCCCGTGGCCGGCTCCGGCCGGAAGCTCACGGTCGCCGCCCTGGCCTCGGCCTTCGAGGGCCGGACCGGGGATCGGGTCCCGGCAGGCTATCACGAGGACATCTCTCATCTCGGCTTCCCGGACGTGAATGGATTCCTCAGGGGATTCGTCGACCTCGTCTTCGAGCACGAGGGTCGGTGGTACGTGCTGGACTACAAGTCGAACCACCTCGGGGACATGCCCGGCGACTACCGTGCGGACCGGCTCGCCGAGGCCATGGTGCACCACCACTACGTCCTGCAGTACAGCATCTACACGGTCGCGCTGCACAGGCATCTCGGCCGCGCGATCGAGGGATACAGCTACGAGACGCACTTCGGCGGCGTCTACTACCTGTTCGTGCGCGGCATGTCGCCCGCGTACCCTCCAGGCAACGGGGTGTTCCACGACAGGCCGGGAGAGGACCTCGTGGAGGCGCTCTGCGCCGCGCTCGAGGCATCGCCATGAGCGCTCCGGGCAAGGTCGCCACGGTCGACGCCCTGCTCGAGGCGGGGGCCCTGACGCCTCTCGACCTGCACTTCGCCAGGACGGTCGGGCGACTCGGCGGCGACGACGACGATCTCGTGCTCCTCGGTGCGGCCGTCGCGAGCCGGCGGACGGGTCGGGGGCACGTGTGCGTCGACCTGCCCGGGATCGCGCGCGAGGACATCGTGGACGACGACGGGAACGTGCTGGAGTCGCTGAGATGGCCCCCGCTCGCACGGTGGATGGATGCGCTTCGCGCGAGCCCCGTCGTCGGTTCCCCGGACGAGGGGTGCCCCCTCGTCCTCGACGAGGGTCGGCGGCTGTACCTGCGCCGCTACTGGGAGTACCAGGAGAGGCTCGCCTCGATGATCCGCCAGAGGGTGGACTGGAGCGACGCGAGCCTGGACGAGGGGCTGCTCGAGGACGGGCTCTCGAGGCTTTTCCCGGGCGGAGGGATCCCCGAGGCGCGCGAGCCCGGCTGGATCGACTGGCAGAGGGTGGCCTGCCTGCAGGCGCTCAGGAGGCGTCTGTGCGTGATCTCGGGAGGTCCCGGGACGGGCAAGACCTACACGGTGGCCAAGATCCTCGCGCTCGTGGCGGAGCAGGCGCTGGCGCGGGGTGCGGCCGCGCCCAGGGTCGCCCTGCTCGCACCCACGGGCAAGGCGGCCGCGCGGCTCAAGGGGACGATCGCCTCCTTCTTCGACCCGGGGGACGGCGGGCGTGAGCTGGACGTGAAGCCCGGCGTGCGGGAGGCGATCCCGCGAGACGCCTCGACGATCCACAGGTGCCTGCGCCCCGTGCGCGGCAGCTCGACCCGGTTCCGCCACGACGCATCGAACCCGCTCGCCACCGACGTGGTCATCGTGGACGAGGCGTCCATGGTGGACCTGAGCCTGATGACGAGGCTCCTGGATGCCATCCCCGCGAGCGCGAAGCTGATCCTGCTCGGCGACCGCGACCAGCTTGCGTCCGTGGAGGCCGGCGCGATCCTCGGCGACATCTGCAACGCCGATGCGGGCCTCGGGCCGTCCACCGACGTGGTCCGCGACATCGCACGCGTGGCAGGGCAGACCCTCCCGCCCCGGACGCGTCCGAAGACGACGGGCATCTGGGACTGCGTCGTCCAGCTCGAGCACAGCTACAGGTACGGCGACGCGACGGCCATCGCCTCGCTGGCGCGCGCGATCCGCCGCGGCGACGCCGCGGCATCCCTCGACCTCCTGGAGTCGGAGGAGCATCCGTCGATCACCCTGCTCGATCAGGGCGGAGGCGAGGCGTTCGTGCGGGCTGCCGTGGGGGGCTACCGCGGGTGCCTCGAGACGATCGATCCCCGCAGCGCGCTCGTCGCCTTCGAGAGCTTCCGCGTTCTCTGCCCGCTGAGGCGCGGTCCGCAGGGAGTCGAGGCCACGAACCCGGTCATCGAGCATGCGCTGCGCCAGGCGGGCCTCCTCGGAGCGCGCAGCAGGTGGTACCGGGGTCGGCCTGTCCTCGTCACGAGCAACGACTACCAGCTCCAGCTCTTCAACGGCGATGCGGGGCTCGTCCTGCCCTCGCCGGAGCATGACGGAGGTCTGAGGGCTTTCTTCCTCTCGTCCGCCGGGCATGAGGACGGAGCACCGCTGCCGAGCATCGCTCCGTCGCGCCTCCCCTCGCACGAGACGGCCTTTGCCATGAGCGTGCACAAGAGCCAGGGTTCCGAGTTCGACGAGGTGGTGGTCCTCATGCCCGGGCGCTACACGCCGCTGCTCACGCGCGAGCTCCTGTACACGGCCGTGAGCCGGGCCAGGAAGAAGGTCACGCTGTTCGGCAGCAGGGAGATCGTCGAAAGGGCGGTCGAGGCGCGCATCGACCGCGCCTCGGGGCTGAGGGAAGAGCTCTGGAAGTGGTGAGGAGCCCTAGTCCTCGAGGACCATTGCGAGCTCTTCAGGGCTCATGCCGATCGACTTGCCGACCGTCTCGAGGAGGGTCTTCTCCTGCGGCGCGATCTTGCCGTCCGCGGTGATGGCCGAGAGCAGCTCGCCGAGAAGCTCGTCCTTGGACTCGAGCCCGCCGATCTCCTCCTTCACCATCGCGACGGGATCGTCGTCCACGTTGCGGTTCATGACGTCCTTGCGCTCGGCGTCGTCGAGCTCGTAGCGGTCCATGAGCTTGGTGAGGAACTCGTGCTCCTCGTCCGTGATCTTGGCGTCCGCCATGATCGCCTGCGCGATGACCTTGCAGATCTGGATCTGGTCGTTCTTTTCCATCGTTCTCCTCTCCGTACCGGGGCAGGTTACACCACGGCCATGGGTTTCTTCAATCTCAACCGTGCAGGAGTTGTCCGGGCCCCGGGCTTGGTGCAATATGTGCCCCGGGAGGTTCGATCATGGAATCCAGGCTCACGACACTTGCGCTGATCATCGGCCTCGCGTCCTCATGCGGAGGGGGCGGGGGCGTGGGCACCGACGCGGACACGGACGGGACCGGCGATCCAGCCGACGATGTGGCGGTGGACGTCTCTCCCGACGTTCAGGAAGACGCCGCTCCGGATCCGGAAGGGGATCCCGGAGAGGACGGCCCCGCGGGCTGCCCCCTGCCGGGCGACCTCGGGTCCGGGAATCACGACGTCACGCTCGAGCACGACTCCATGACGCGCGAGTACATCGCGCACGTGCCGCCCGGCTACGATCCCTCGACGCCCACGGCTCTCGTCCTGAACATGCACGGCTACACCTCGAACGCCGAGCAGCAGGTCGCCTTCTCCAACATGAATGCCACGGCCGATGCCGAGGGCTTCATCGCCCTCTACCCCAACGGCTACGAGAACTCGTGGAACGGTGGCACCTGCTGCGGCCAGGCCGCGGCAGAGGGCATCGACGACGTGGGCTTCCTCGTCTCCGTGGTGACCGACGTCTCGACGAAGCTGTGCATCGATCCGGACCGGGTGTACGCCGCCGGGATGTCGAACGGCGGGTACATGTCGCACAGGCTCGCCTGCGAGGCGAGCGACGTGTTCGCCGCCGTGGCCCCCGTCGCCGCGGGCATCGGGATCACGGGGTGCTCGCCGCCGCGTCCCGTTCCGGTAATCATGTTCCACGGAACGGACGACTCGTACGTTCCGTTCAGCTCGGCCGAGACGGCGCTCAGCGCGTGGGGGAGCCACAACTCCTGCACGAGCACGCCCGTGACCACGAGCTTCGGGGACTCGTACTGCGACGTGCACGAGACCTGTGACGGCGGCTCCGAGGTCGGGCTGTGCGCCCTCGTCGGCATGGATCACTGCTGGCCGGGCGGCGCACCACCGCGCATGCTCTGCGAGACCTTCGTGGGCACCTACAGCGAGGACATCAACGCGAACGACTACATGTGGGAGTTCTTCTCCCGCCACCCCATGCCCTAGCTGCATCCTCGGCACTCAGCCCATCACCCATGAGTAGCGAGGACCGTCCCCGGCGGGGGGACACTACGGCAGCCGGTGGGACTCCTGAACCTGTCGTTGACTGGCGAGCGAGAAAGTAGCGGCTTGGAGCATCGGTGCGGTTGTCTGCACGTAGGCTGCCTGCGGTCCCCCCGACCGCGAACGTTCCCCAGGCGACCGGGGCGTGGGGTGGCGCGGGGTCGAGGGCACCATACAGTTCCCCGGTGCCGGAGTGCCCCGCGCTCCTCACGCTCTGCAGTAGGGTGTTGGGACGTGGGGTCAGGACGTCGTGGCGAGGCGCGAGAGGTGCTTGCGGAACTTGTAGGGCAGGTAGAGAAGGCCCTTGGCCACGCGGTCGCCGAACATCTTCTCGATGAACTCGTTGCCGATGTCGAGGAGCGTGGTCATGGTCATGAGCGTGCGGCCGTCCTGGTATCGTGAGAAGCGGATGGAGCCGCGCGTCTCGGTGATGTCAGATTTCCTGGACTTGTCGAGCCGCCAGGAGAGGCGGTGCTTCTTGGCGTTGGTCCGGTAGCTGACGTAG
>JAFDER010000317.1 GCA_019310245.1 Deltaproteobacteria bacterium | reverse complement strand
ACAACGAGAGGTACGACTCATGGGTCGTCTTGGTCTACGACTAGCCGCGGTCGCAGTCGTGCTCGCGCTCGCCGCCCCGGGCCGGGCCGACGCTGCGGACAAGCTGCTCGTGGCGTTCCACATCGACTTCAACTTCAACATCTTCATCATGCACGACGACCGGGCCCTGGGGCGGGACGTGCAGGTCGGCCCGATGCGCTACCACGACCCCTACCTCAACATGATGTTCACCGGAGGCATCCAGTTCAGGCCCCACCCGCTCGTGGCGATCGACATCATGAGCGGCTACTCGTGGTGGACCGGCCGGGCGTGGGACACCAGCCGGATGGACGTCACGTGCTGGATCCCGGACGAGACGGCCTTCCAGGTGAGGAACCGCCTGGTCCCCATCGAGCTATCGGTGGCAGTGAGCGTGGTCGAGGCGCCCCGCGTCTTCCTCGCCCTCTCGGCCGGGCCCGGGTTCTACACCGTCTGGCGCTCCATGACGGGCAAGCACTCGACGGACATGAGCAGCAGGGGATTCGGCGGAGGCGGCAAGTTCTCGCTCATCTTCGGGACCAAGCGGGCCGGCGCCTTCGAGTTCAACCTGGAGCTCGGGTTCCGCCTGATGCGCGTCAAGATGTCCGAGAGCGAGACCGGCGTGGACACGGGCGACTTCCGGCCGGACTTCTCCGGGCCCTACCTGGGCTTCCGGCTCCTGTTCGGGGGTGGCAGCGCCGACCCGGCCCCGCCCGCGCCCGCCACGGCCCCCGCTCCGGGTCCGCAGTACGTCCCCGCTCCGGCGCCTCAGCCCGTCCCGCCCTCGGGCGGCACGACGGGGTGACGCGTCACAGGGCCTCGGCCAGCAGCGTGACGAGATCGACGACCTTCAGACCCTCCTGGTCGAGCAGGTGCGCGCGGCAGGTCGGGCAGGCGGTGACCACGGTCCTTGCCCCCTCGCCGCGCAGGGTGGCCGCGAGGCGAGAGGCCGCGCCGCTGGCCACGTGTGGCATCGACTCGGGGATGGCCCCGCCGCCGCCGCAGCAGGGCTCGGAGTCCCTCGTGAGGCTCAGGTCCCTGGCTCCGCCCGCCACCAGCCTGAGGAGGATCTCGCGTGGCGGATCGTAGACGCCGAGGCCGCGGCCCAGGTGGCACGGGTCGTGGTAGAAGACCGGCCCCTTCGGGTTCGAACGGCGCACGAACCTGTGCAGGTGGGGCAGGACGTACTCCACCAGCGTCGTCACCTCGGCCTGCAGCTCCAGGCCGTGCTCCGGGTATAGCTTCCCGAGCGTCCAGGCGCAGCCGGGATCGAGGACCACGATCGTCTTCCAGGCACGCGCCTCCTCGGCCAGCTTCCGCGCGGCCTCCATGAATCCCGAGACGTCGCCCGCCAGCAGGTAAGGCAGGCCGCAGCACAGGTCCTGGAACGCCGCCGTCGAGTCCCCATCGATGGCCCTCGTGATGGCGAGCGCGGCCCTGACCATGGCGGGGTCCTCGAGGGCTGCCGCACAGCCTGGAAAGAGCACCGTGCGGGCCGCCCGGGACGGACCGATGACACCGGCGAGGGCCGCCACGTTCCGCCGTGCCTCGGCCTCGCGATCGGGCTGGTTCCTGAGCAGGACCCTGAGCGGATCGGGGAGCATCCCGGCCTCCAGAACCCTGGCCCGGCCGGCGAGGAGCGAGACGGTCACGTCGATGTCGTGATCGCAGACGGACGTGCAGGCGTGGCAGTTCGTGCACGCGAAGATCGGCTCCACGTACTCGCGGCCCAGCGGCAACATCCCCCGCGCGATCTCGAACAGCGTGGTCTGCTTGCCCCAGGGCGAGTGGGTCTCGCGCCGGGTCTCCCGCGAAACGGGGCACATGAACGTGCACAGCTTGGGGCAGTAGGCGCAGTGGGAGAGGGCCGAGTCGGCCTCACCACCACCCGCGAGTGCACCGGGCCTGAGTTTGCGTCCGAGGATCAATGAGCGGAGAGAGAGGGATTCGAACCCTCGGTACCGTCGCCGGCACACACGATTTCCAGTCGCGCCCCTTCAGCCACTCGGGCATCTCTCCGTGAGGCATACCATTTAGCATGACGCCCGAGCGTCTCGCAAGCGCGGGCGTTCGCGCACGCGCGGGGTTGACGACGGCCCCTGCTTCCCCGATAAATTGGTGGACGGCCCTGCGGTCACGTTGACGGAGGGTGAGATTGGGTATATGAAATCCAGGCGATCGTTCGGCGGGTCGCTCCGCCACGGAAGGAGAATCGCACCTTCATGACTCTCGAGATGCTCAGTCCCAAGGACCTGTCCAAGCTCACGGCCATCCCGGTGCGCACGATCACGCGCCTCGCCCAGGAGGGCAAGATCCCGGCCGTGAAGGTGGGCCGGCAGTGGAGGTTCATCCGCGACGACGTCGAGCGCTGGTTCAGGACCACGGCCTCCAACGTGCGCCACCGGATCCTCGTCGTGGACGACGACACCGAGCTTCTCGAACTCGTCCGGCTCATCATCTCGAAGATGGGCCACGAGGTCGTCGCCGCCGCCGGAGGCCGCGAGGGGCTCGACGTGCTGGAGGCCGACACGAAGTTCTCACTTCTGGTCCTGGACCTGCAGATGCCCGAGGTCTCCGGCGTGGACATCCTCAAGAAGATGAGCGAGCAGGCCATCGACGTCGCGACGGTGATCTTCACCGCCTATCCCGACTCCGACCTCATGGACCAGGCCCTGCGCTACAGCCACATCACCGTCCTCAAGAAGCCCTGTGACCCGGAGGAGATCCGCAGGGCCATCTCCTCGGTCCTGCACGGCGTGGCCCAGCCCGCCGCACAGTAGTCAGGCGGGCATCAGCTGGAGCGTGGCGCGGTGCATCCGCCGCCACGAGATGTCGCTCACGTGGTCCCAGCCCAGGATGTGCAGCAGGCCGTGCAGGGCGAGGTACAGGACCCGCTCGTCGCGGGCGATGGCGCCGGCTTCGCGGAGGGCCGCGTCAACGCTCACCGCGATGTCGCCCAGGTGAACCGGCGGGCCCGCGGCGAGGACGCACCCGTCAAGGGCACCGGGGCGGGGAGCGAGCGGGCCCGTGACCTGCGTGTGCGCCTGCAGGACGGGCGAGGGAAAGGCGATGACGTTCGTCGGCCGGTCACGCTTCAGCCAGTCGCGGTTGAGCTCCCGGATGACCCTGTCCGAGCACAGGAGCAGGGAGACCTGGCCGCGCTTCGATCTGCCGAGCAGGCCCGAGGCGGCTGCGGACACGCACCGCCTCAGCGCCCGCTGATCGAGCGGGGGATCGAGCGTGCGGTGGATCCTGCGGGAGACGAGGACGCGGACGGGCATTCTCAGGGGGCGGCCCGGTCGAGGGGGATCCGGTCGATGTGCGAGACCCCGCGGTCGGTGGCGCGGCGCATCTGGGTGACGTTGTCGGGCATCGACTCGCTCCGGGACTGACGCTTGAGCCGGCCGTTTCCGATGACGATGATGAGGGCGCTGATCCCGGAAGCGGCGAAGCCGAGGAATGCCATGGCCACGAACACCGCGCCGAGGGTGAACGAGTCGATGAGCCACCCGATGATCGGTGAGAAGAAGACGTAGCCGAGCCTGCGGAACGTGCCCTCGATGGAAAGCACCGTCGCGCGTCGCGAAGAATTCTCGACGCTCTCGTTGATGATGATCCGGATGACCGGGCTGAAGAGTCCCAGGGCCAGCGCCGGCAGCAGGTAGAGCACGTAGCACCAGGCGCCGTGGACGACGCCCTGCAGCAGGAAGGCGATGGCCGAGACGGCCGGCAGGATGAACAGGATCGGACCCTTGCCGATCCAGCGGATGAGACGGCCCGCGTTGAACGAGGAGATGGCCGACATGATGTCCTTGGCCGCGAAGGCCAGGGCGAAGAAGGCCACGGGGATCGCGTGGAGGTCCATGTGCAGCGGGTCGAGGAAGATGCCCACGCGCAGGAGCGGGAAGAGGAACAGGCTGAAGCACAGGACGGCCAGGATGATGCGGCTCGAGCGCGCGATCTTGAAGCTGTCTGCGAGGTGCTCGCGCACGTCGTGCTTCCTGTTCATGGGAGGCTCTGGAAGCGTCGCGGCCACGACCGCGGCCGCGAGAGCCAGCAGGGCCGTCATCGCGAAGGTCCACTCGATGGCCACCGCGTAGCGCAGGATCAGGAACCCGATCAAGCCACCCATCACGTTGCCCATGAGCTTGCACGCCGTGCTCGTGCCCTCGATCTTCGGGTAGTCTTCGAGCACCTTCTGGGAGGCCATCAGATCGTAGAGGTAGGCCGAATCCTTTCCCGAGATGAGCGTCATGCTCAGGGCGGCGAGCACGTTGGCCAGGCCGAAGTACGCGAAGCTCTCGAACAGGCCGCCGAGCAGGAACACCCCACAGCCTGCCACCATGATCAGGGCGCCGAGCGTGAGCATCTTCTTGCGCCCGATCCGGTCGGCGAGGACGCCCGTCGGGATCTCGAACAGCACCGCTGTGAGTGTGAAGATGGCGTTCAGCAGGAGGATGGCCTGACCGCTGTATCCGTGGTCGACGAGGTAGACGAACTGGAAGGGGATGAAGACCCACGTCAGGGAAATGGCCCTGAAAAAATTGAATCTCTTTAACC
>JAFDER010000316.1 GCA_019310245.1 Deltaproteobacteria bacterium | reverse complement strand
GGTCGCTCGGCATCGATCTGCCCGGGATCAAGAAGACGGACGGGTTCGGCGGGCTCGAATCGCAGGACATCACCCTGAGGATCGTCAAGGGCCGCACGCTGCACAGGGTCATCCTGATGGGACTCGGCAAGAGGGACGAGGTGACGGCCACCTCGCTGCGCCGCAGGCTCCAGCGCGCGGGCATCCTCGTGCGGGCCAGGGACATCGCGCGTCCCGCCGTGATCCTTCCTGCGGGTCTGCCGATCGCTCCCGAGCTCGTCATCCGGGCGGCCGTCACGGGCCTGCTGCTGGGCTTCGCCCCGCCCCTGACGTACGCGGCGAAGCGCAGGACAGGAAAGAAGCGCGCGGCGCTGGCGCAGCTCGTCCTGCCCGGCTGCAACGTTCGCAGCCTGTCCAGGACGGCGTCGCGATCCGCGGCCCTGGGCGACATCATCGTCGAGGCGCGCTCCTGGGTGGCAGAGCCGGCGAACGTGCTCGGTCCCGCGGAGCTGGCGAGAAACGCCTCGAGGCTCGCCAAGGAGAACGGAGCATCGGCGCAGGTCTGGACGTCGCAGCGCATCCGCAAGGAGCGCATGAGGCTGCTCGATGCCGTGGGAAAGGGCAGCGAGCGCAAGCCCAGGTTCGTGCGCCTGCGCTGGACCCCGAAGAAGCGCGGCCGGCGGACCCCGCCCCACGTCGTGATCGTGGGCAAGGGGATCGTGTTCGACACGGGCGGGCTGAGCCTCAAGACTGCCAAGGGCATGCCCTCGATGAAGAACGACATGGCAGGAGCCGCGGTCGCCGCGGCGACCGTGGCCGCGGCCGCGGCCATGAACCTTCCCGTGCGCGTCACGGGGCTTTTGAGCATCGCCGAGAACACACCGTCGTCGACGTCGTACAGGCCCGGCGACGTGATCAGGGGCCGGGGAGGAAAGAGCGTCGAGATCATCAACACGGACGCCGAGGGCCGGCTCGTCATGGCCGACGCGCTCACGCTCGCCTCCGAGATGAAGCCCGACGCCATCATCGACGTGGCCACGCTGACGGGCTCGTGCATCGTCGCCCTCGGCTCGCTCACGGCAGGGCTCTGGAGCAACGACGACAGCCTGGCAACCTCCCTCCTCGAAGCCGCCGATCAGACGGGCGAGAGCATGTGGAGGATGCCGCTGTCCCGGGAGATCAGGCCGTACCTGCGCTCGGACGTGGCAGACATCCGCAACACGGCGTCGGATCCATGGGGGGGAGCCACGGCCGCGGCGCTGTTCCTCCAGGAGTTCGTGAGCCGGGCGCCCTGGGCGCACCTGGACATCGCGGGCCCCGCCTTCAACGAGAAGCGCACCGAGGCCGGCCCGCGCGGAGCCACCGGATACGGGATCACGACGCTCGTGAGGATGCTGGAGAACCTCTCCACGTCATGAGGCGCGCGACATGACAGTCCGCTTCTGCACCTCGGTCCATTACTGGCGCACGCCGGTTGCCGAGTGGGAGCACGTGCTCGACAGGTTGTCGGCCGCCGGGCTGCAGGGCATCGACGTCTACGTGCCCTGGAACTGCCACGAGGTGGCGCCTGGCCGGTACGACTTCGGCAGCGACGACCCGCTCCTGAACCTCCCGCGCTTCCTCCGGCTGGTCTCCGAGCGCGGCCTCTGGGTGCTCCTGAGGCCGGGCCCGCAGGTCAACGCGGAGCTCAACAACTTCGGCCTGCCGGACCGCATCGTGAGGGACGAGAAGATCCAGGCGCTCGGCCCGCGGGGCCGCCCGGTGTTCTGCACGTCGCCTCCCATCTTCTTCCCCGTCCCCTCGTACGCGAGCGAGAGGTACATGGACGAGGTGGAGACCTGGTTCGCGGCGGTCGGCGACGCCATCGGGCCGCTCATCGAGAAGGCGAGCCCGATCCGGCTGGTGCAGGTGGACAACGAGACGGGCCTGTTCTTCCGCGAGGCGCCCTTCGACCAGGACTACCACCAAGACGCACTGGTGCTGTGGGGCGAGTGGCTCGACGAGAGGGGCCTGCCGCGCCGGGATCCGCCCCTGAGGCGCGAGCCCGGCAGGGACGGCCTCCGGAGCGCCATGGCATGGGTCCGCTTCAGGCAGTGGATGATGCTCAGGTGCCTCGAGCGCTTCAAGGAGTCGCTGGCGCGCGCCGGCCTCGACGCGGCGCCGTTCTCGCACAACACCCCTCCCTCCGGGCTGTGGCAGCCGCTCAGGCCGTCGCAGCTCGAGAAGGTCGTCGACGTGGTCGGGGCGGACATCTACGCGTCGGCCGCACGCCTCGCGGGCGCGCGTGATCAGGTCCTGCAGCTCAGGGGGATCGGCCAGGAGCCGTTCGCCGCCGAGATGAGCTGCGGGACGGTGTACTTCGCTCCCGCCATCGACTCGTTCGACAACCGCTTCGTCACGGCCGCATCGCTCGCCTACGGGCTGAAGGGCTTCAACCTGTACATGGGCGTGGGGCGCGACCGGTGGATCGGCGGCCTCGTTCCCCAGGGCGGCGAGCGCGAGGGAGCGGACCTCCTGCACTTCTACCAGCGGCTGATCCGGTTGATGGGCACCATCGGCCTGCGCGACCTCGAGCCGGTCGCCGGAGCGGCCGTCATCCTTCCGGACGACTACGTCACCCACTCGCTGGCGGCGTTTCCGCTTCCGGGAGGCTCCCCGGCCCTGCTCTCGGCCCTCGGCCTGCCGGTGCACGAGGCGCTCGCCCCGGACGAGTGGGATCTGGGCGAGCCTGTCCAGTCGGAGTGGATCCGCAGGCTCCACGACTGCCAGGCATCGCTCTCAGAGAGCTCCATCCCCTACTTCCTCTCGCCCGGCGACAGGCCTCTCGACGCGAACCTGCTCGTCATGGCGCCCACGTACCGCTACCTGTCCGCCAGGATCGTCGACACGCTGCTCGCACACGTGGAATCGGGCGGCCTCGTCATCGCCGGACCGCGTGACCCCGAGCTCGACGGCGATCTCGCCGCGCTGCCGAAGGCGATCGTCGAGCGCTGGCGCGCCGCGCGCGACGGCGGCGGCCTCCTGGTGGCCGACTCGCTCGAGTCGAAGCCGGCCAGGGAGATGCTCTCGCGAACATCGAGGAAGGTCGCCGAGACCCTGCCCTTCGAAACGGCCATCCGCGCTCCCCTGGCCGAGATCCTGCCGCACAGGTGCCCCGACGAGGGGCGGTGGATCTCGTGGATCGTGACGCGGGGGTCGGGACCCGGCACGCGCATGGTCCTCGAGCCCAGGCGCGGCTGGCAGTGGATCAGGCGGCTCTCGATCAAGCAAAAGACCACGGGCGGCGAGTTCGTGCAGGACAGGGGTGGCTTCGGAGAATCGCTCACGCTGGACATCTCGGGCCTGGAGGCCCATCTGGTGGAGTGGAGGCGTGGCGATGCTGAGTAGGGAGCTTCGCATTTCCGGGATCGATCCCGTCCACGCGCGCAACCTCTGGTCGCTGCTCGCGCTCGAGAACTCGCGCGTGCGCAAGCTTCCCATGGCGTTCGCACTGCTGGACAGGGGCCGGCCGATCATCCTCGTCACGGGCAAGAAGCGCGTCCCCGTGCCTTCCGGATTCGAGACCATCACGAGCGAGAATGCAGGGCCGCTCGCCGCAGCCCTCGGCGTCCGGCTCCTGCTCGCCGTGGAGGAGGAGGCCCTGCGCGACATCACCGAGGACGTGCAGACGAGGTGGCATCACGGCGACGACCTCTTCGTGCAGACCGAGGTCGTTCTCGAGCAGATCCGCGTGGCCGTGGACGACGGTGCCATGATCGTGTGGCCCGATTTCTTCACCGTGGTGCTCAGGCTCGATGCCGAGGCGATTCGCCGCTTCCACAACACCATCTTCCCCCCGAGCTCGTCCATGATCCTCTACCTCTTCCGCAAGCAGGCCATCCACTCGTGCCTCATCGGCGTGAAGGGCGACGAGAACGTCGAGACGATGGCGGGCCACTGGTCCATCCGTGACCGGCTCGGCACGTTCCACCCCTGGCAGGACGGCTATCCGCAGATCCTCTCGGCGGTCGAGAAGGTCCATGCACCGCCATCCCTCGGCTTCTTCGGCGAGGTGGAAACGGTCACGCAGATGCTCGCGAACCCGCGGCCCGGACAGCTGAGCCGCGCCATCCTGGAGCGCAAGGTCATCATCGATCCCATGCCTCCGTGGATGGCTGCCACGCTGGGCGTGGACGCCATCACGCGCGCCGCGCGCATGAGCATGAACCTGCTCGAGCGCGCCGACCGCTTCGGCCTTGGCAAGCGGTTCGACCTGAGCAGCGTCAGGCGTGAGGTCAAGTCGCGCATCGACCAGCAGGTCGACTTCGAGCGCATCATCGGCTTCGACCCGTTCGACTACCTGAGCCGCTTCATCTCCTGGTGGTCCGGCAAGATCTAGGGGTCAGACCCCGACACTGACACTTGCCGTCGGTTGCACGGAGCCCGATTGCTTGAGCGGAACGGAGTGCGCGGGGGCTACTTTTCGGGCTTGATCCCGTCGACGACGTCGCCCGACTCGAGGAGCGTCTGCACGCTCGCCTCGGCCTTGTCCAGGATGACATGGCCGTCGCGCGAGAGCTTGACCCCCTCCTCGAAGAGCTTGAGCGACGCCTCGAGTCCCTC